>JANNDF010001054.1:0-12508 GCA_031387445.1 Planctomycetia bacterium | reverse complement strand
CAGGAAGTAGAGCAGCGTCACGTCTTCGCCGGTCTTGTTCAGCCCTTTCGCGTAGGTGAAGTAGGCGAGGTTCGTCATGCCGTATTTTTCGAACAGCTTCAGCGTGTGGTCGCGGAAGCGGCTGTTCAGTCCGTCCAGGTTGCCCTTCGTGGCGGTGTACGTCCGCATCTCGAACACGCGGTCGTCCTTGCCTTTGGCGGCTTTCACCGGCGGCGAGTAGTCGGTGGCACTCAGGAAGATGGCCTCGATGCCGCCCTTGGTGGTCAGCGGGCCGTCCTTTTCCGAGTCCTTGTACGCCTTCTGCCAGTCGGGGTCGGCACCGAACGCCTTGAACGAGGCGTCGCGGGCGGCTTTGTCCTTGTGAGCGATGACGTAGTACAGCTTGTTCTCGTCATTCTTGATCGGCACCCAGTAGCCGATGTTCGTCATGCCGTGCTTCTCGAACAGCTTCAGCGTGTGGTCCTTGAACCGGGCGTGCAGGGCGTCCAATTTGCCCTTCTCGGCGGTGTAGATGCGGAGTTCGTACAGCATGGGGTCTTTGGCGGGTTCGGCGGCGAGAACCGCTGTGGAAGCGAACAGGAGAACGGCGAGACACAGCAGGCGGCGCATGGCAACCTCCATGGGAGGGGAACGAGAGAAGTGTAGGGGCACCCCTTGCGGGTGCCCACATTGTGGGGGGTATCGACAAGGGGTGCCCCTACCGCTGGAAGCGGCTCACCTTCGTGGCCCCGTCTTGCAACTCGAAGCGGTAGCCGTCGGCGAAGGCGTCGGCGAACTCCTCCTGGTGGCTGACCAGCAGGATGCAGTGCAGGTGCCCGCGGAGGTTTTGCAGCTCCTGAATCATCACCTGTCGGCCCTGACGGTCGAGGCAGCCGAACCCTTCGTCGATGATGACGCTCTCGATCGGCCGGTGCTGCTTGCTGGCGTACTGGCCGATGGCCAGGGCGAGCGAGACGGCCACGCGGAACTTCTGGCTGCCACTGAGGAACGCCACGTTGATCGGTGCGCCACCGGTGTGCCGGTTGAAGCACTCCAAATCGAGCGCCTTGTTGCCGTCGCCGTCGTCGGTGCCCACCAGGCGTAGGAAGAGTTGCCCGCCGCTCAACCGGTCGAGAACGGCGTTGCCGTAATCGACGATCTGCCGCTCGGCCTGTCGCACGAGGTGGCGTTGCAGCCGATCACGACCCAGCAACTCCGAAAGCACCTTGTGCCGGGTGTACTCGCGGTCGATCTGCTTGTACTGCACGCCGTACTTCGCCCGCTGCTGACGGTAGCCGTCGAGCTTGTCGCGGTTCTTCTCGGCGTCACGGTGTTCCGCGTCACGGGTGTCGAACTCCTGCCTCGCCAGCAGCACCTGAGCCTTCACCTCGTCGGCCGGTTTGCGCACATCCTGCGGGAACGCCGCGGCTTCAGTCTCCAGCCGGGCGATTTCGTCACGCATCGCACCCAGCCCGATGTGGGCCTGTTCGAGCTGGCGGAACTTCACCTCGGTGCCCTTCGTGGTCAGTTCGTCCAGTTCGCCCTTCCACTGGCCGTGCTCCCGTAGCCCGGCGTCTTCCGTCTGCTTCCGCCACGCGGCGGGCAACAGGGCAAGGGAGCGGGTCAGGTTGTCGGTGTGGATCTTCTGCTTCTCGTCCTCGCTCTCGAGTTGTTTGGAAATGCCGGCCAGGGCGGTGACGGCCTGGTGCGCCTCGCGGCCGGCCTTGTCGATTTCGCGGTCGAGCGTCTCGAGGGCCAGCTTCTCTTGCTTCACCGTGGCGGTGAGCGTCTTCTCCTGGGATTGCAGGGTTCCGTGCTCCTGCCGCACCTTGTCGGCCGGGTCGGTGAGCTGCCCCTTCAGCCGCCTCAGGTTCTCCTCGGCCGCCTGGGAGCGAGAGCGGATGTCGTTCCACTTCTTGACGTTCGCTTCGGCAGTCTTCGCCGTCCGGCGGATGGCGTCGATCGTCTCCACCTCGCGGCGGAGGGTCACGAGTTCGTCCCGCTCTGGGAACTTGGTGGCCGGCCAGTCGGTCGGGCGGGCGGGGCTGATCCTGGCGGCGAAGGCGGACGGCAGCTCGGCGTGCCGCAGGTTTAACGACTTGGTCAGCCGGTCGATGTCGGCGGTGGCCTGCTTGTAGGCGGCGTCGTGATCCTTGTACAGTTCGCGGAGGTCGGTCAACTTCTTGGTCTGGTCGGCCTCCTGTTCGGCGAGTCTCCGCTCGCGGTCGGCGGCGGCTTTCGCCGCGGCGGTGGCCTGCCTGGCTTTCGCTTCAGCCTGCTTCAGTTCGTCCTCCCGCTTCGCCTTCTCCTCTCTGAAGTGCGCGACCGTCAGCGGTTGGCCGCACGCCCGGCAACTCTTCGCCCCGTTCAGTGTGGCGAACTCGGCGACGGCGGCGGTGGCCCGGTCCACCTCGGCCCGGGCGACGGCGGTATCGGCTTCGGCGGTGCTGCGGTCTTTGCGCGACTTCTCCAACCCGTCCTTCGTCCCTTCAACCGCCGACCCCAGTTCTTTCCCCTGCTTCAGTGTCTCATCCCGCTTCTTCTTGAAGTCCCCTTCCTGCTTGATCGCCTGGGTCAGCTCGTGCCGCTCGGTACTCACCCGCTCCAAGATGGGAAGTACCCGCCCGAGGTCGAGGACGCGGCCCTCCTCCTCGCGGGCCCTGGTCAACTCCGCTTCCGGGTCGGCGGGCAGCGTCTTCGCCTCGCCCTTCAGCCGGTCCAGTTTGGCCGTCTCGTCGTCCACCATCCGCACGGTCTGCAACTGGCCTTCCAGGTCGCGGAGCCGCCGCACGTTCTCGGTCAGCAGGTCCTCGTTCTCATGCAGCCGCTTCGCGTCTTGCTCCCGCTGCCTCTGGAGCCGCTGCTTCTGGCTCTCCGCCTTCGACCGCCGCTCGTTCTCTTCCTCCCGCCGCTTCTCGTAGATCGCCCGACGGTCGCCCGTCAGCTTCAACTCGCTCCGCACCGTCACCACCGTCTGCACGGTCGGCAGCACGGCCTTCAACTCCGTCAACCTCGCGTGATCCTTCTCAATCCGCACGGCGTCGCAGAGCAGCGCCTCGGCCGACTTCAACTTGTTGCGGACGGCGGTGGCACGCCCTTCAGCGTCGGCCCACCGACCAGCATGAACGACTCGCTCCTGGGCGTTCTCCACACGAGTGCGGGCGGCGTCGCGGGCCTGTTCGGCGGTGTCGATGGCGATGATCGCCTGGGCGAACTGCTCGTCGCTCACGGCCGGCACGCCTTCCGTCTGCGCCGAGATTGTGTCGAGCTTTGATTTCAGCTCGTTCTT
Organism: Planctomycetia bacterium; assembly: GCA_031387445.1. GTDB lineage: Bacteria > Planctomycetota > Planctomycetia > Gemmatales > Gemmataceae > JALHQU01. The sequence continues at coordinate 9,240 of JANNDF010001054.1, read as the reverse complement.
CTTCGCGTTCGCCTTCTCGTGCAGCCGCTGGTATCGCTCCAGGTCGACGATCCCCGCGAGCACCTCGAACCGCCCCTTCGGGTTGCTGTCCAGCAGCTTCTCGGCCTTGCCCTGCAACAGCAGCACGCTCGACGTGAAGATGTCGTAGGTCAGGCCGATCTTCTCACTCACCCAGTGGTCGAAGTCCACTTTCTTGGTGGTGTCCGACACGGCCGTGAATTCAACGCCGTCGTGAACGAACACTTGTTGCGTGGACGATTGCGCCCCCTTCTGGCTCCGCCGGAGCGTCCGCTTGACGCGGTACAACTTGCCGTCGAGGTAGAAGTCGAACTCCACCTGAAGACCGGTCGAGTCCTTGTTGATCAGTTCGCCCGCGTTCTGACTGCCCCCGCGGTGGTGCCCGAACAGCGAGTACGTAACGGCGTCGAAAATGCTCGACTTGCCCGACCCGTTGGTGCCGGCGAGCATCCACACGGGCGCGCCGTCGAACCGGATCTCCTGCTCGCCCTTGTAGGAGAGGAAGCCGGACAGCTTGATGCGGTGGGGGATCATGGGATTCGGCGAGCGGCCCGTGTGAGCGGGCTGGTGTTTGGTGGCAAGAACCAGGGGGCTGACGCCCCCCGCTCGCCTACACGGATTCCATCAGTTCGTCGGCCAGTTTCAGAAGCTCCGCCTTCTCGTCGTCGGCGTGGTTCATCAACTCCTGCGACAGGTAATCCCGCACCGTTTCGCCGAAACTCCTGCTGCGGTCGGCCTCGCCGGTCACGAGTGTGGGCCCGACCTTGCTCGTCTCCTGCCAGTCGCGGGCGTACCAGCGGGGGAAGATGGCTTCCAACTCCCGGAGGATCTCCTCCAGATTGTGCTCGCCGGCCGTGTACCGGATGTGCAGGTTCACGAGGTCGCGGTCGGCGCCGGCGTAGTCGGCCTTCAGCCGCGGCAAGTCCACCGTCGGGTCGAGGATGTTCAGTTCGTAGATGGGTGTGGCCGGCATCGACAACAGGGTGATCTCACCCACCCGCCCCGCCGGCCCGACCTCGAACAGCGTGACCGACTTCACGTCCCGGCTCTCGCCCAGGTCCATCTTCTCGATGCTGCCGGAGTAGCGGATGTGCTCGTGCCCGAGGAACTGTTCCTTGTGGATGTGCCCGAGTGCGACGTAGTCGAACTGGTCGGCGAACTTCTCCCCACTCACCACCACGTCTTCCTGCGGGGTGATGCGGAACAGGCTCTCGCCGACCACGGCCCCGAACACGTTCGCGTGGGCCACCAGCACGTTCGGCCCGCCGGCCCGGTACTTCGCGTGCCCACGCAATTCCTGAATGGTGTTCTCGAACGCAGTCACGAGCAGCTTGATCTTCTCTTCCGGGTTGGCGTACCGCTGCCCCCCTTCCCCACGGAGGTAGCGGGTCGGCGTCGGGTACGGCATCAGGAGGAACTGTACATCCCCGCCGGCCTTGTCGGGCAACCGCAGAAACGTCGGCTCGGCGGCGAGGTACAGCCGACCGGCGGGCACCACCTCACCCAACCTGTCCGCGGTGGGTGCGGCCAGGGCCATTGCACTCCGGAGCGTCTGGCAGAAGTTCTCGTTGTCGTGGTTGCCGGTACAGGTGAGGATCGTCCCGCCACGTTCGAGGAAGTCGGCGAACACCTCCTGCCAGTGGCGAATGCTCTCCCGCAAGGCGTCCGGCCGGGCCAACTCGCTGAACAAATCGCCGGCGACAACGAGGGTATCCACCTTCTGCTCGCGGCAGTGTTCGGCCACTCGCTCGACTGCGGTGCGGAGGTCATCGGATCGGTCGATCCGGCCGAGGCGGTCGTTCAGGTGCCAGTCGGCGGTGTGCAGGATTCGCATGGCGGTATTGTTCGCGGGCGACAGTTGGATTCAAAGTCGGTAGCCACCCGCTTCACCCGATCATTCCGGCTGACCGTGCCGAGTTCGACGGTTACGGGAGCAGGTCGGCGACTTTGACGGGGCGATCCGGGGCGGCGAGCGGGGCCACGCTGTCGTCCGGGCCGAACTGCTGCTGGCTGCGGTACGCGGTGCCGTTGGCGGCGACCGTACCGGGGTTCCGGAGGACGTGAAGAATTCGGTTCTCGACATCCAACACCCAATATTCTTGGACACCGCTCGTGGCATACAGTTCGGCTTTCACAGTCAGGTCGGTATTCAGCGAAGAGTCGGCAATCTCCACCACGAGACTCGCCATTCGCCCCGTCGGGTGTGCGGACAGGTAGTCGTCGGGTACGAGTGGGACGACAGCGAAGTCGGGCAACGGGAGTGAATCAGCGGAAACGTCGAGTGGCACCTGAACCCGAACGTCCAACCCCGCGAAAGTGCGGTCCAGGTAGCGACGGGTGCGTGTCAGACCGACAGTGTGGGGAGTGTTCATCGGTCCGAGGTCCCAGATTTCGCCGCGGATCAGTTCCACCCTCCGCCCGCGACTCGTGAGCAAGGAGTGGACGTTCATGAACTCCTCCCGTGTCCATCGAAGCACGCGCTTTCCGCCGACAGACGGGGGGAGAAGTGGTGGCAATCCTGCGGGCGTCTGTGGTGGATTCATCACGGCAGTCATGGCAATCCCTCCTGTCGCGGAAGCGTATCGCGTTCGATGTGACGGAACCAGACGGGTTACTTCGGCGGCTTCTTCATGTCGGCATTCCGGCGCTCGATCTTGTCCACCAGATTAGCCATGAACGCCGGGCCGTCGAACGCCTGGCGGGTCAGGTCGACGGGTTGCGGGGTGACGGGAGCGACCGGGGCGGGGTCGGGGGTGTGGCCGAGCGCCGTCTGGGTGCGGATGATGGCAACGGCGTGGGCGAACAGGTGATCGGCCGACTCGAACACGCCGTCGCGGACGGCCTCGGTGACGAACGCCGCCAAGTCGTCGGGCAGGTGGACGCGGAAGCTGACGGTGGGCACGGGTCGCCTCCGACGGGAGTGGTTATCGCAACTCGCTCGGTAATTCGCCGCTGTAGCTCGCCCACAACGCGTCGACCGGGTGCGCGACCCAAATCGGGCGACCGGCTTCAGCCAGGTGCCGCTGGACCTGCATCAGGCAGCCGACGTTGCCGGTGAACACCGCCGTCGCCCCGGTCGCCCGGATGTTCTCCGCCTTGCGGTCGCCCAGGCGGGTGGCCATGTCCGGCTGGGTCAGGTTGTAGCTGCCGGCCGCCCCACAACAGAGTTCGGTCTCGTTCAGCGGCACCAGTTCCAAACCGGGGATCATCTCCAGGAGCGCCCGCGGAGGTTTCTGAATCTGTTGGGCGTGGCGCAGGTGGCAGGCGTCGTGGTACGTCGCCTTGATGTTCAGCGGGTGGGTCGGCTTCACCGGGCCGAGGGCGTACAGGAACTCGTGGACGTCCTTCACCTTCGCGGCGAACGCGGCGGCCTCGTCGTGCCCCGGCCGCCCGTGGGTGATGTGCCCGTAGTCCTTGAGCATCGCCCCGCACCCGGCCGCGTTGGTGATGATCGCGTCCAGTTCCTGCCACTTCGGGCCGTTCACCCCGAACACCTTGCCGTTGTCGGCGGCCAACTCGCGGGCCTTGTCTTCCTGGGCGGTGTGGTAGTGCAGCGCCCCGCAACACCCCTGAGCTTTCGGGATCCACACCTCACAGCCGTTCGCCTGCAACACCTTCGCCGTCGCGTAGGTCGTCTGCGGGTAGACCCCGTCGGCCACACACCCGAGGAACAGGCCCACCCGTGCTCGCTGCGGTCCGATGGCCGGTAGCACCTCCGGCAGCCGCCCGTAGTGTCGCTTCAGCGGGGGCAGCATCCCGTGCATCGTCCGCATCGACTTCGGCAGCAGGTTCAGCACACCCGACTTCCGCATCAACCAGTCCACGCCGGTCCACTGGGAGAGGCGGGCGGGGATGAGGGCCAGACGGGTGCGCAGGCGGCTTGGGAAGATGGTGTTCATCATCCACCGCTGCAACCCGCTCAGCCCGGACACCGACCGCCCCGGTTCGGCGTGTTCCATGTGCTCGCGGAACGGCTCGATCAGTTTGCCGTACTGCACCCCGCTCGGGCAGGCGGTCTCGCACGCCCGGCAGTTCAGGCACAAGTCCAGGTGCCCCTTCACCGTGCCGTCGAGTTCCAGTTTGCCGTCGATCACCTGCCGCATCAGGTAAATCCGCCCGCGGGGGGAGTCGGCCTCGTTGCCCGTTTCCACATAGGTCGGGCAGGCGGCGGTACACAGCCCGCAGTGGACGCAGTCGAGCACCAGTTCGTAATCGATGGCCGGAACGGACGACACCACCGGCAGGGCGGTGCGGACGGTCGGGGGAGCGACGGACATGCGGGCCAAGCTCCGAGGACGTAAGACATCCGGACAACCGGCGAGCGAATCGGGGGAACACCGGAATTGTACGGGGAACTTTTCCCGGCCTGCCGCGACAGAGGCTGTATTCACCCCAATGAACCCGTCAACCGGCCGGGTGGGGACCATTTCGCCGATTTTCTGCTTGACGTGATCCGCCGCGTGACGTTCTCTGTATCCGAGTCGAGTGTTACACTGCACGTCCGGCCGCTCGCACCGGCTGGGGCGTCCGGTCCCCTTCGTTTCAGTGGTCCGTATCTCCCAGGACTTCCAATGCTTCGCTTCCTCAGTGGGTCGTCCCCCACCGCCCGCTGGGCGGTGTGCATGGCGGTGGCCGTGCTCGTGCTCTTGGCCGATCAGTCCACTGCCCTCGCCCAGGAGGCGGCCAAGCCGGAGGGGGCGAAGTCGGAAGCCGGGGGCATTGGCATCGGTCAGATGCTCATGCACATTATCGGCTCGGTGAAGTTCTTCTGGTGCATTCTGGCCCCCACGTCTTTGATTCTGCTCGGGCTGGTGGTGTGGCTCCTACTCGACCTCCGCGGGTCCACCGCCATTCCCGCCGGGTTCGTGGACGACTTCACCGACACCGTGAACAAGCGGAAGTTCAAGGAGGCCTTCGACATGGCCAAGGAGGACAACTCCTACCTCGGGCGGGTGCTGACCGCCGGCATGGGCCGGTTGCAGTACGGCCTGGAGGACGCCCGCGAGGCCGCCGCGAACACCCTCGACGCCATCAAGGGGAGCAAGGACCGCTGGAACAACTACATCGCCGTCATCGGCACCCTCGGGCCGCTGCTCGGGCTGGTGGGCACGGTGTGGGGGATGATCGAGGCGTTCCTCGCGCTGGGCGAGACGAACAGCAAGGAGGGGCTGACCCAGGGCATCTCGCACGCCCTGTGCGTGACCCTCATCGGGGTCATGATCGCCGTCCCCGCCATCGCCCTGAACACCTTCTTCCGCAACCGCATCACGCAGGTGACGATGGACGTGGGGCACGTGGCCGACGACCTGCTCACGCAGATGTACCACAACTCGAAAAAGGCCGGGCCGACGCCGTCCACCCCCGCCGCGCCGATTCAGCCTCCGCGGTAGGGTGGACGACTCTCTCCGAGAGTCGGTTCCAACGTCGCTCTCGGAGAGAGCGACCCACCCTAACCCAGGGTGCCACTCGCCGAGCGGCACCGACCCTCCCCCGCGAGGCCCCTCATGTCCGCCCCGTCCGAAGAGCCGGAAGAACCCGACCTGACAGCCCTGCTCGACCTGGTGTTGCAGTTGGTCATGTTCTTCCTGGCCGTCGCCCGCATCGACAACGAGCAGCGGGACCAGAGCGTCGTCCTGCCGCAGGCGTCCATCGCGCGGTCGCTGACGAAGGACTACACCAAGATCGTCATCGTCAACCTGTACCCGGCCCCCCCACCCACGGACGAGGAGAAGCAGCGGGGCCGCGTGTCGGAGGTGAAGTATTCGGTGTTCGAGGGGTACGGCGTCCGCGAGTACAACGCCATTATCGAGGTGAAGAACAACCTGAAGGGCAAGTTCGACTCCGACCAGAAGGCCGTCCCGAAAGCCGATTGGGATGCCGGCAAGGGGCGATCGCTGGTTGTCCTGAGGGCCCACAAGGACTGCAAGTTCGAGCAGGTGTTCAACGTGATGACCGCCGCCCGCGAAGTGGGCTTCACCGACATCCAGCTCCGCGCCTACGTGGCCGGGGTCGCCCCCCGCTGACTCCGCCGCCACCACTCAGGGCCTCGCCCAATGTCTCGTTCCACACGCAAGGGCCGCCACCGGGAAGAGCACCCCATCGTCGCACGGGTGCCCGTCATCCCCATGCTGGACATGGCCTTCCAGTTGCTCGCCTTTGGCTTGTACTGCTTCGACCTGTCCGCCGACAAGATCGAGGGCCAGTTGTCGCTGTCGCTGCCGAAAACCGGCGCCGACGGTCCGCCAGTTCAGGAAACGTCCATCACCGAGCCGGAGGAGGATTTCACGATCCGGGTGTCGGCCGACGGCGCCGGGCGGATCGCCAGTATTGAGATGACGACGACCAAGGTGACCACCCCAGAAGCGCTGCCCAGGGACATCGTTCCGCTGGCGAACACGCTCAAGGAGCGGGTGGAACGAAAGACCAGTGCAAAGGATAAGGCACCCAAGCTCGAAATGCAGTTCGACAAGAAGTTGAACTACCAGCTCTGTTTCGAACTGCTCAGTGCCGCCGACACCGCGAAGTTCTCGAAAGTGACGCCGAACATCCTCGGTGCCGAGCCGAAGAAGCTGCCTCCCATGCCTTGATCGCGGATGTCGGGTATGATTGCAGTGCAACACCCCACCGGCGGGAAAGTCTCGCCGGAATCGGGAACACCGGGCGACGGACTTCGTCCGACCATCACGGGAAGGGCCTCTCCGTGACCTCGCTCCGCTCGCCATCACCGAACCGCCTTCGCCGCCTCGTGCGGCTGTTCGCCGTCTTCGGGGTGCTGGTGGCCACACTCGTGGCTTCCGCGGAATCGCCACCATCGGTCAACAACAAGACCTACGCGTTCGATAAAGACCGCCAGTACGTCCGGCGGATTCAAGACTTACGACCGCTCACCCTGGAAGGCGGGGACGAGCGAGAGCCGTTCGAAGACGTTCTCATACACGCCCACCAGTTCACCCCGGCCGAATTACTATCGGTTGCCCGCAAAGACCTCACCCTGAACGAACTGCTCGACGAGAAGAAGGAAATCCGCGACGGCCTGCGGTTCGAACTGGTTCACGTCGAAGGGAAGCTGAAGCGACTGAAGCGCATTCCGACGCTCGCCCGACTGGAAGAGGCCGGCATCACCGAACTGTACGAGGCGTGGATTTTCCCCCGCGACCAGCGGGGGAACGACCCTGTGTGCGTGATCCTCAGCCAGCGGCCGCCCAACATCGAGCCGGACGACGACATCACCCCCGGCAAGCCCGTGGTCGCTTCCGGCTACTACTTCAAGGTGCTCGAGTACCAGTCGAACCAGCCGAACCCGAAGGACCCGAACCGCACCCTGTTCCGCCGTGCCCCGCTGCTGCTCGGGCGGGCAGTCGAGGTGAGCAACGACCCGCCGCCGGCGAACGCCAGCATCCTCGACCTGGCCACCCTCTCGCTGGTGTTCGGCGGGGCGGTGCTGGTCGCGCTCGTCGGCCTGGCCGTGTGGCTCCGACGCACCGACACTGGCTCCCGCCGGGCCAGCACGAACCGCCTGCGAAACCCGTACACCCCTCCGCCCGACGATTCGCCAGGCGGGGGTGCGGCGGCCCCGCCCGCCGACCCGACGACCTGACCCGACACCCCCGCTTCCTTCGATCCGCCGCACTCACGCGGCAGGAGGAGTCTGATGAGCCGACGAGACCGCGACGAGCGTGACGACCGAGACCGCCCGGCCAAGAGGGCCGAGAAGAAGGCGGCCGTGATCGAACTGAACCAGAACCACGGCCTGACCACCGGCGAGGCGTTGCTCCGCCGCTTGCTGCCGGCCGCCGTCATCAGCGCCGGCATCCACCTGTTCATTGCCGTCGCCGCATTCCTGCTCAGCATCCTCATGCCGCCCGTCTCCGCCGCCCCGGCGTTGAAGCGGGTGGACGTGGCCGTCGAGGAGCAGACGGAAGCGCCTTCGGACGCCAACCTGACCGAACAGGTCGTCACCATCGACGACACCGTCGGCGCCGTGGCAGTGCAGGACGTGCAGGTGACGGACGTGACCGTGCAGACGGACGTGAACAAGAACGAGCCGGTCGGCAACCCGACCGGGGACGTGACCCAGAAGATCGACAGCCTGCAACTGTTCGGCTCGCCGAACGACAAGTCCACCATGGCCGGCATCGAGTCGGTCGGCCCCGGCGCTGGTGTTGTGGGGTCGGGCCAACAGGGTCTGGCTGTCAGCAACTCGTCCATGATCGGCCGTAATGCCGGCACCCGCGACGCCCTCCTCCGCACCGGCGGGGGAAATAAGGAGTCGGAAGCGGCCGTCGCCAACGGGCTGGCGTGGCTCTACCGGATGCAGAAGAAGGACGGCAGTTGGCAGTACGACAACGGCGGGGACAAGGCCGCCGCCACCGGCATGGGCCTGCTGCCGTTCCTGGCCGCGGGTCAGACGCACAAGGGAACGGGCAAGGACAACAAGTACAAGGACACCGTGACCGCCGCCCTGTCCGCCCTGCTGAAGATGCAGAAGTCGGACGGCGGCTTCTCGGGCAACACCTACGCCAACGCCATCGCCGTCGTCGCAATCACTGAGGCGTTCGGCATGACCGGCGACAAGGCACTCCTGCTCAAACCGTGCCAGGCGGCGATCGACCACATCCAGAAGGGGCAAGGGGCGAACGGCAGTTGGGGGTACAAGTACGGCGACGAGGGGGACACCTCCATCGTCGGCTGGCAGATCCAGGCCCTGCACAGCGCGAAAATGTGCAAGGAACTGAAGGTGGACCCGAAGGTGATGGAGAAGGCGATGAAGTTCCTGGACAGCGTGGCCAGCAAACCGAAGGGGAGCAGCGTGAACTGCCTGTTCGGCTACCGCACCCCCGGTGCCCGCCCGACGCTCACCGCCGTCGGCCTGCTCTGCCGCTACTACCTGAACGGCTGGGGGTCGAACAGCCCCGGCTTCCGCGACGGGGCCGAGTACCTGCTCAAGGAGCACCCGCCGGCGGACAACCAGGAGTACGACATGTACTACTACTACTACGCCACCCAGGTGCTGCACTACCGCGAGGGGGAGGAGTGGGCGAAGGACTGGAACCCGAAGATGCGGGACATGCTCATCGCCAAGCAGGTGAAGGAGAAGAACAAGCCGACGGTGGACGGCAGTTGGGACAAAGACCCCACCTGGATCGGCGACTCGTGCGGGCGGCTGGGCACCACCGCCATGGCCCTGCTGACGCTCGAAGTGTACTACCGCCACCTGCCGCT
>JANNDF010001045.1:0-1955 GCA_031387445.1 Planctomycetia bacterium | reverse complement strand
GACTCGGAAGGGGTGACCACCGACAAGGTGGTGCAGCGGCTGCTGGAAGAGACGCCCAGCCGCGAGGGCGACCTGGAGAAGGACGAGCGGTTCAAGAAGATCTTCGCCAAGTGACCCGATGCGGTGAACCCCGGCAGTGATGCCGGGGGTGGCGGTTTCAACCACCCCACATCACTGCCGGGGTTCACCCGGAACCGGTCACTTGGCGAAGATCTTCTTGAACCGCTCGTCCTTCTCCAGCTCGCCCTCGCGGCTGGGCGTCTCGTCGAGCAGCCGCTTCACCACCACGTCGGTGGTCACCCCTTCCGAGTCGGCGGTGAAGTTGGTGGCGATGCGGTGCCGCATGACCGGCAGGGCGAGCGCCTTCACGTCGTCCACGGTGGCGTACGAGCGGCCGTACAGGAGCGCCCGCGCCTTGGCCGCGATGATCAGGTTCTGCACCGCCCGCGGGCCGGCGCCCCAGCTCAGCCACTCGCGGATGAACTTCGGCGCGCCCGGCCGGGACACGCGGGTCTGCCGCACGATGGCCAGGGCGTAGTTGATCACGTGGTCGGTGACGGGCACCTTCCGCACCAGCGTCTGCAGCTCGATGATCTGCTCGCCGGACAGCACGGCCGTCGGCTCGGCCATGTGCGTGCTGGTGGTGCGGCGGGCGATCTCGAACTCCTCGTCGAACGACGGGTAGTCCACGAACACCTTGAACATGAAGCGGTCTTGCTGCGCTTCCGGCAGCGGGTACGTGCCTTCCTGTTCGATCGGGTTCTGGGTGGCCAGCACGAAGAACGGGCTGCCCAACTTGTGCCGCACGCGGCCGACCGTCACCTGCCGCTCCTGCATGGCTTCGAGGAGTGCCGCCTGCGTCTTCGGCGGGGTGCGGTTGATCTCGTCGGCCAGCACCACGTTGGCGAACAGCGGCCCTTGCAGGAAGCGGAACTCCCGCCCGCCGGTGCTGCGGTTCTCCTCGATCACGTCCGTGCCGGTGATGTCCGACGGCATCAGGTCGGGGGTGAACTGGATCCGCTTGAAGTCGAGCGACAGGCACTGGGCGAGGGTGCTGATCATGAGCGTTTTCGCCAGCCCCGGCACCCCTTCCAGCATGCAGTGTCCGCGGCCGAACATGGCGATGAGCAGTTGCTCGATCACCTCCTCCTGGCCGACGATCACCCGCGACATCTGCTTGCGGATCTCGTCGAACGCCGTCTTCAGCTTCTTCACCGCGTCCATGTCCGACTCGGACATGTCGCCGTCGGTGCGGCGGGCGGTCAGGACGACTTCCTCGTCGCTCACGCGCTTGGCCTTGATCGGTTCGTCGCTCATGCGGGTCACTCGCGGGTGGGTGTCGGGTTGGTGAGGGAGGGGTTAACGCTGGTAGAACGGCACTTGCTCTTTTTCCAGTTGCATGAGGATGAGGGCGGTGGCGGTGGCGAAGATGGGGCCGACGCCCCAACTGCCGCCTTGTGCCCAGCCGCCGTCGCCGCCCTGAGTGCGGAGGTAGTTGGCGAACGCCATCTTCTTGTACTCGCTCCACAGCATGGCCTGGTCTTTCTTCGCGTCCTTGTCGATCAGGTCGATATACCGGTCGTCGCCGAGCACGTACATCACCTGCCCGAAGTACAGGTTGCTGTACTCGTCGTGCCCGTTCGAGCCGAAGTTGCGGTAGATGCTGTCCTTGCAGAACTTCACCCACATGCCGAAGTACTTGTCCTTGTACATGCCCGTGCTGCACGCGCTGGCGGCGGCGGCGGCGGTGATGGCCGGCCGCTCGGCCCCGCTCTGGGCGCCGCCCTGGGAGTAGTTGTAAATCACCCCGCCCTGGGGGGTGGTGCACATCTTCAGGTACTTGATGGCGTTGTCGATCGTCTCCTTCGGCACCGGGATGCCGGCGTTCCGGCACGCCCGCAGCGCCTGAAGTTGCGTCACCGTCGTGCTCCCCTCGTCGAACCCGCCGCCGTCGG
>JANNDF010000822.1:0-2877 GCA_031387445.1 Planctomycetia bacterium | reverse complement strand
TGCGCTCGGCCGACGCAACATCGGCCAGTTAGGGTGGCCGACTCTCTCCGAGAGTCGGTGTCTTGTTCCCGCTCTCGGCGAGAGCGGACCACCCTAACGAAGATTCTGAACGCGCTCCGGTGTCCGGCGTGTGGGAAACGTGGGGAGGTTTGTAATCCACCGCCGAAGTGCAGGCAAGCACGGTGGTGAAAGAATGTTACGAGCCGCGACAACCGTCGCGGCTCGTAACAGGGGTGTGGGGGAAGTGGTGAGAGTGAGAGCAATTCACCCGACGACCGGGCCGTCGGTCACACCCACACCTTCATCCGTTGCTTCAGCTCCGGCGGCAGCTTGGCGTCCATCGCCCGGCGGATTTCGTCCGTGTGGTAACGGGTGCTGTAGTGCCCGGCCACGATCAGTTCGTTGCGGAAGCGGTCCTTCCGCTCGATGAAGTCGTCCAGGTGCATGTGCCCGAACTTGTGGATCTTGTCGCGGCGGTGCTTCGCGCGGAAGAAGCTCATCTCGGTGATGAGGATCTTGGCGTCGAAGGCGGCGGGGCAAGCGTCCAGGCCGGCCGGGGCGGTGTCTCCGGTGTATGCCAACAGCGGCGTACGCACTTCGTGGGTGATCGCCACTCCATTGAACTTGAGGTCGCGGATTTTATCCCCCGGCAGGCCGAGATACTCCTCCTTCAGCTTATTCCGCCGCTCCCACACCACGAACCCGCGGCTGGGGATGGTGTGAACCGTGTCCCACGTCGTGACGACGTGTTCGCGGCTCAGTTCCACCTCCGCCCCGGCTTCCAGGCCGACCAGTTCGCACACCTGCCGGCCGCGGTCGAGCCGCTGCATCACTTGCAGCAGCCGTTGCACGTCGTCCACGTTCTCGGCCGGCAGGTAGATGGTCGGCGGCTCCATCTTCATCATCCGCCGGCGGGCGACGTAGACCGGTAGTGCCGCGACGTGGTCCAAGTGCGTGTGCGAAATGAACAGGTTCGGCGTGCCCATGAAGTCCCACGGGCTGGCCCCCACGTCGAACGCCACCTTCAGTTCGGGCACCCGCCAGCAGCTCTGCACCGCCGCCCGGCTCCACCCCTCGATCGTCAGCCCGGCGTGGACGTGCGTGAGGTACGGGGCGTTCTCGACGGGCCGGTCGGTCAGCGTCATCCGGGCGGTCTCCACGGTCATTCTCCGTCGGTTGGCTTACAACATCCCGGACACCCGGAACACCCCGGTCCGGCTCCCCACTCCCCGTGATGGAGAGGGATTGGGGGTGAGGGGGGTTCGCTTGGAGAACATCTCATGACCCTCCGCGTTTATCCAGAAGCCGACATCCCCGCCAAGTTCGTTGAGCACGGCCTGACCGAGTGGTATCTGGAGAACGGCTGGATCCGCCGCAAGTACACTACCGCCGGGTGGGCGACCACACTGATGGCGGTGAACGCCGTGGCGTTCTTGTGCGAGGCGGCCGACCACCACGCCGACCTGGCCGTCAGTTGGGGCAAGTTCTGGGTGAAGTTGCAGACGCACAGCGCCGGCGGCATCACCGACAAGGATTTCGAGATGGCGAAGAAGATCGAAGAGGTGATTCTGTACAAACCCACTGCGGGCGCGCTCGCCCCCGGCAACACCGACAAGTTCGTGAAGTGACCCCCCTTCCATGCCGCTCCCTTGCGGTCGCGGCTCGTCAGGAACCCCTCTCTCATGCTCCGACACGCTCTCCCACTGCTCCTGCTCCCCGCCGTCGCCTTCGCCCAGTCCGTCACCGTGACCGGCGGCAAGCACGACGCCACGAACGTGGTCATCCGAGGCATCCCGGCGAAGGCGAAGTCCAACGCCGTGACCGTCGGCGTCGATGAGATCCCGGCACAGCGCGAGGGCGAGGCGATGACGGTCGTTCTCCGCAAGCTCAAAGCGGGCGACACGACCGAAATCACCGCTGCGACCGCCACCTTCGTGACCGATCCGCCGAAATTCGCCTTCAATGAAACAAAGGGCGAACACGTCGAAGTGCTATTCGACAAGCGCCCCGTGCTGCGATACGTCAACAAACCCCGAGACGCGAAGGCCCATTACCTCACCTTCAAGCCGTTCCACCAGGTGTTCGACCCGAAGGACGGCAAGGTGATGCTCAGCAGCGGGGCGTACCACGACCCGAAAGACGGCCTCTTCCCGCACCACCGCGGCTTGTTCTTCGGGTTCAACAAGATCAGCTACGAGCAAGACGGCAAGCCGGTGACCGCCGACATCTGGCACGGCACCAAAGACGTGTTCAGCACGCACGACAAGATGACCGCGACTGAAGCGGGTGAGGTGTTCGCCAAGCATACCGCCGCCATCAGTTGGCACGGGCCGGACGGCAAGACGTTCGCCGACGAGCTGCGAACCGTGACCGTGTACAACGTGGCCGGCGGGACGATGATCGACTGGAACACCGAACTGACCACGAAGCTCGACAAGGTGCGGCTGGACGGCGACCCGCAGCACGCCGGCTTCCACTTCCGCGCCACGCAAGAGGTGTCGAAGGAAACCGCAAAGAAGACGTACTACCTGCGGCCGGACGGCAAGGGCAAGGAAGGCGAGACCCGCAACTGGGACGCGAAGGGGAAAGACGCGAAGACGGTGAACCTGCCGTGGAACGCGATGAGCTTCGAGACCGGCGGCAAGCGGTACACGGCCCTCCGCGTCAACCACCCGGACAACCCGAAGGAGACCCGCGGGAGTGAACGCGACTACGGTCGGTTCGGGGACTACTTCGAGTTCGACCTGACGCCGAAGATGCCGTTGAAACTGAAGTACCGCGTGTGGGTGCAGGAAGGCGAGATGACCGGCGAGCAGTGCGAGGCGATGGCCCATGGTTTCGCCGATGCCATGACGGTGAAGGTGGCGAAGTAGCCGC
>JANNDF010000815.1:0-3449 GCA_031387445.1 Planctomycetia bacterium | reverse complement strand
GGCGGCTTCGGGATGTACCGCCACGGGGCCGGCTTCCGCAGGTCGAGCGTGAGGGGGAACTCGGCGTCGGCTTCCTCGGGCGGCACGACCACCGGGCCGGGGGTGTGCCCGAAGGCGAAGAAGCGGGCGATGCGGCGGCTCTCGGCGGCCACCCCGTTCACCGGGAAGGTGTCGGGCGACAGCCCGCCGGGGTGCGACACGTGATAACTGCACCCGCCCACACTGCGGTCGTTCCAGGTGTCGAGCAGGTCGAACACGAGCGGGGCGTGAACGGGGATGGTCGGGTGCAGGGCACTCGGCGGCTGCCACGCGCGGTACCGCACGCCGGCCACGAACTCGCCGGCCGTCCCGGTCGGGTGCAGTGGCACGCGGCGGCCGTTGCACGTCAGCACATGCCGCGGGTCGGTCAGCCCCCGCACCTTCACCTGAAGGCGTTCCACCGACGAATCGACGTACCGGCTCGTCCCGCCCGCGGTCGCCTCTTCACCCAACACGTGCCACGGCTCGATGGCGGTTCGCAGTTCCAGGTTCACACTGCGTTGGGTGACGGTGCCCATGACCGGGAAGCGGAACTCGACGTGCGGGGTGAACCACGCCGGGTCGAGGTGGTAGCCGCTCTGCAACCGCAGTTCGTCCAGTGCGTCGGTGAAGTCTTCGGCGACGAAGTGCGGGAGCATGAACTTGTCGTGCAGGGCCGTGCCCCACCGCACCAGCTTGCGGGTGTACGGCTTCCGCCAGAAGCCAGCCACCATCGCCCGCAGCAGCAGTTGCTGGGCGCAGCTCATGCGGGCGTGCGGGGGCATCTCGAACGACCGCAGTTCCAGCAGCCCGCGGCGGCCTTCGGCGGAATCGGGGCTGAACAGCTTGTCGATGCAGAACTCGGTGCGGTGCGTGTTGCCGGTCATGTCCGTGAGCAGGTTCCGGAACAGCCGGTCCACCAGCCACGCGGGCGGGTTGTGCCCGTTACCCACCTGGGCGAAGGCGATCTCCAGTTCTCGTAGCGCGTCGTGCCTCGCCTCATCCACCCGCGGGTGCTGGCTCGTCGGCCCGACGAACAGCCCGCTGAACAGGAACGACAGGCTCGGGTGGTTCTGCCAGAACCCGACGAGGCTCTTGAGCAAATCCGGGCGGCGGAGTAGGGGGCTGTCGCCTGGCGTCGGCCCGCCGAGGACGATGTGGTTGCCCCCGCCGGTGCCCGTGTGCCGGCCGTCCATCATGAACTTCTCGGTACACAGCCGGCTCTGCTTCGCCTCCTCGTACAGCGTGGTGGTCATGTCCACCAGTTCGTCCCAGTTGTCAGCCGGGTGCATGTTCGCCTCGATCACGCCGGGGTCGGGGGTGATGGAGAAGTGATTCACGCGGGGGTCGTGCGGCGGCTTATACCCTTCGATGAGTACGGGGCGATCCAGCTCCGCGGCCGTCGCTTCGACGACCGCGACGAGTTCCAGGTAGTCTTCGAGGAACCGCTGCGGCGGCATGAACACGTGCAGGATGCCGTCGCGGGGTTCGACGCAAAGCGCCGTCCGGACGACCGGGTCTTGGCGAGCGGGGGGCGTCAGCCCCCTGGTTCCGTATCGGCCGTTGAGATGAGCACCAGGGGGCTGACGCCCCCCGCTCGCCTGGAAGGTTGGCAGCGGTCCGCGCGGGGCGAACGGGTCGCGCTCGGTCATGAACTGTCGGTTCGCCGGGTCTTCCTGCGGCAGGGAGTCGAGCGGCAGGCGAAGCCCCATCGGGCTATCGCCAGGGAGCAGGAACAGGTGCTCGCCGCGGAGGACCCACGGCCCGCTCTCCCACCCGCTCGTGCTTTTGCGGACGGGCAGAGTGACACCGACGGCGCTGCCCAGCTTCTGCTCGAACACCTTCGCCAGCCGCGCGCGGGCCATCGGGTCGTCGAGCTTGTTGTCCAGCGGATCGACGTTCGCCGGCAGCCGCCGCTCCTTCCACATGTAGTACAGCACGTCCTCGTAGCCGGGGATGACGTGCGCCGGGTCCACGCCCAACTTCTCGGCCAGCAGGCGGGCGAAGCGTGTCGCATCCTCCGCCCCGAAGCCGTAAGCCTTCTCCTCGTCCGCGATCAACGCCTGGTCGGTCCAGATCGGTTCGCCGTCCTTCCGCCAGAAGCAGCCGAACGCCCACCGCGGCAGTTGCTCGCCGGGATACCACTTGCCCTGGCCGAAGTGCAGCAGGGCACCGGGGGCGAAGCGGTCCCGCATCCGCTTGAGCAGCGTGACGGCCTGCTTCCGCTTGTGCCCGCCGAGGGCGGTGGTGTTCCACTCGTCGGCGTCGCGGTCGTCGATGCTCACGAAGGTCGGCTCCCCGCCCATCGTCAGCCGCACGTCCCACTCGCGGAGGTCGCGGTCGACACTCCGGCCGAGGCTGTTAATCGCCTGCCACTGGTCTTCCGTGTACGGCTTGGTCACCCGCGGGGTTTCGCCGAGGCGGGTGACGGCCATCTCGAAGCCGAACGACTCCTCCACCTTGTCGTCGTCGTGCAGCTTCGCCCACGAGAACGAGCCGGTCACCGGGGCGGCGGTTTGCGGGTCGGCGGTGCAGGCGAGCGGGATGTGCCCTTCGGCGGCGAGCAAACCACTGGTCGGGTCGAGGCCGATCCAGCCGGCGCCGGGCACATACACCTCCGTCCAGGCGTGTAGGTCGGTGAAGTCGGCCGTCGGGCCTTCCGGCCCTTCAATCGGCTTCTCGTCGCTCACCAGTTGGATCAGGTAGCCGGACACGAACCGGGCGGCGAGGCCCAGGTGCCGGCACAGTTGCACCATCAGCCAGGCCGAATCGCGGCACGACCCGCGGCCCAGGTCGAGCGTTTCCTCGGGCGCCTGCACGCCCGGTTCCATGCGGATGACGTAGGCCACCTCCCGTTGCACACGCTGGTTGAGCGCCACCAGGAAGTCGTTCATCGGCACGCCGGTCCGCCGCTCGGCGTCGATGATCGCTTGCATCCGCGGCCCGGCCGGGAGCGTTTCCAGGTACGGCACCAGCTCGCGGGCGAGGGCGTCGTCGTACCGGAACGGGTACTCCTTGGCGTACTCCTCGACGAAGAAGTCGAACGGGTTGAGGGGCACCAGGTCGGCGATCAGGTCCACCGTCACGACCAGTTCGCTGGTCAGCTTGGGGAAGACCAGCCGGGCGGTGTAGTTGCTGTACGGGTCTTGCTGCCAGTTCAGGAAGTGCGGGTTCGGCTCGATGCGGAGGGAGTAACTGGGGATGGGCGTGCGGGCGTGCGGGGCCGGTCGCAACCGCACGACGTGCGGGTTGAGGGTGACCGGCCGGTCGAACGAGTACCGGGTGACGTGGCGGAGCGCGACGCGAATGCCCATGCGGTGTACCTGTTGACTTCCGAGCGTGGGGCCGGAAGCCCCAGAGTCATACCCCCCCCTTGGGCAGAACGCCCCCCCGCCGGCTTTGGATTTTTTAATAACCCCCCAACGCGGTGT
>JANNDF010000787.1:0-3314 GCA_031387445.1 Planctomycetia bacterium | reverse complement strand
CCCAGGCACCAGCCGAGCAGCCCGACGTACACCTTGGTGACCAAACCCCAGAAGCCTTTCGTGTGCTCGTGGTGCTCGTCATGGTCCCCCTCTCCCCCGGAGGGAGAGGGGAGAGGGGTGAGGGGGCAGGGGCAACCAAGCCCCTCACCCCTCACCCCTCTCCCTCCGGGGGAGAGGGGGACCATGACGAGCACCACGAGCACACGAAAGGCTTCTGGGGTTTGGTCACCAAGGTGTACGTCGGGCTGCTCGGCTGGTGCCTGGGCGGATGGGCCGGGTGGCGGCGGTGGCTGGTCATGCTGGCCGCGTTGCTCTGCCTGCTCAGCACGCCGGTGCTCGGGGCACTCGTGGGCACCGACTTCGTGCCGAAGGACGACCAGAGCGAGTTCGAGGTGGCCATGACCTTGCCCTCCGGGTTCTCGCTGGCCGAGGCCGACCGGGCGTGCAAGGAGATCGAGGACAAACTTGCCGCGCTCGAGGTGACGAACCCGAAGACGGGCGCGAAGGCGAAGGCGGCGACGAACGTGTTCACCACCATCGGCGAGACGAGCGGCAAGCAGGCGAAGGGGCAGGGGGACGTGACCCGCGTGACCATCTACTGCCGCATGGCCGGGCTGAAGGACCGCGACTTCCCGCAGAAGGCGGCGATGGCCGAGGCGCGGGCGATGCTCGCCGACTACCCGGACTTCCGGGCCACCGTGCAGGAGGTGAAACTGTTCGCCGGCAGCGCGTTCAAGAACGTGCAGGTGGAAGTGGCCCTGATGGGGTCGGACAGCGATAAGCTGGACGAGTCCGCCGCCGCGATGGTGGCGAAGATGCGGGCGAACCCGTCGTACACCGACGTGGACACCTCCGCCGCCAACCGCGCGCAGGAGTTGAAGGTGCGGATGCTCCGGCAGAAGGCGGGCGACCTGAACGTCAGCCCGCAGGCGGTGGCCGGTACGCTCGGCATGCTGGTGGGCGGCGAGCCGGTGAGCAAATTCAAGGAGCCGGGCCAGCCCGACCTGTACGACGTGTGGTTGCGAGCCGACCTGCCCAGCCGGGACAGCCGCGAGGCCATCGAGCGGCTGAAGGTGGCCAACGCCAAGGGCGAGTTGGTGCAACTGAGCAGCGTGGCGACGGTGGACTACGACCGCGGGCCGGCGGCCATCGAGCGGTATAACCGCCAGCGGACGGTGAGCGTGACCGCCAACCTGGCCCCCGGTGCGGTGCTCGGCAAAGAGCTGCCGCTCCTCGCGGACGAGGTGAACGGGCTGAACATGCCGGCCGACTACCGGTACGAGTTCCTCGGCGAGGCCAAGCTGATGGCCGACTCGAACAGCAACTTCGCGGTGGCGTTCGTGCTCGCCTTCGCGTTCATGTACATGATTCTGGCCGCCCAGTTCGAGAGCCTGGTGCAACCGGTCGTCATCCTCATGGCCGTGCCGCTGACGGTGCCGTTCGCCCTGCTCTCGCTGCTGCTGTTGCAGACTGCCCTGGACGTGTACGCCATGATCGGCCTGTTCATGCTGTTCGGCATCGTGAAGAAGAACGGCATCTTGCAGGTGGACTACACGAACGTGCTACGGAAGAAGGGGCTGCCGCGGGATGAGGCCATCCTGAAGGCGAACCAGGCCCGCCTGCGGCCGATCCTCATGACCACCATCATGCTGGTGGCGGCGATGATCCCGATTGCCACCGGGCAGGGGCCGGGGGCGAGCGCGCGGGCGAGCATGGCGAAGGTGATCCTCGGCGGGCAGGCGCTGTCACTCCTGCTCAGCCTGCTGGTCACGCCGGTGGCGTACTCCCTGTGGGACTCGATCGCGAACCTGGCACGGCGGGTGTTCGGGGTATTCCGCCGCAAGCCGGCATTTGTTCCGCCGCCCGTGGAGCATGCCGCCACCGAAACGGTCGTCGAGTCGGAGGTCGTGCCGCTCGATTCGGCGGAGCCGTTGGGGGCGGCGAAGTAGCCGCTGATCGGGTACACTCGCGGGGGTCTCCCACCCCCCCCGCGACCCTCCCCATGACTCACCCCCACCGCCGCACGTTCCTCGCCACCGCCGCCGTCGCGTCCACGCTCCTGCCCCGCACGTTCGCGGCCCCGCCGAAAATCGAGCCGGCGCTCGAACCCAAGGCAGAGGTTGCCAAGAAACTGGCCGCCCTGAAGCCGAACACCGCCGTGCTGCTCGGCACCGCCGACGTGGTCGGGGAATTCAACGACACCGCGAAAAAGTATGACCTGCACAAGACCGGGCCGAAGGGGCGCGACTTCACCAACAAGATGTGCTGGGCGCCCGACCGCAACCGGGCACTGTTCTGCGGGGCGAACCACGCCGTGCCGCACCGCCTGAACGACGTGTGGGAGTTCGACCTGCCGTCGCTCACCTGGGCGATGCTGTACGCCCCCGACCTGCCCCGCGGGTACGGCGACCTGGGCAAAGATACCTCCGACTGCGAGTTCAAGGACGGCCTGCTGTACACCAAACGGGGCGGGCCGGCGGTCATCGCGCACACGTGGTGGGGCCTGACCTACGACCCGAAGCGGAAGGCGCTGCTGTTCATGAACACGTGGGTGACGGATCGCAAGAAGGCGGTGACCGACCTCGGCGGCAACCCGGCCGACCTGTACAACGGGCCGCCGCTGTGGGCGTACCTGCCGGCCGAGAAGAAGTGGAAGGCGTTCAAGGCGGACAAGCCGTACCCGGCGGCCATTTTCGGCGGGATGCTCGAGTACATCCCGGAACTGGGCGGCAGCGTGTGGCACGCGAACAACTGGCAGATGCACGGCACCTGGCTGCACGACTACGAGAAGGACACCTGGACCGACCTGAAGGCGAACGGCGGGGGCAAGGCGTTCGAGAAAGAAGCCGCCGAGCCGGAGCAGATCGGGTACTACGACCCGAAGCGGAAGGTGCTGGTGATCCAGCGGCACCACGACACGCACCACTACGACGTGACGAAGAACGAGTGGAAGAAGGTGCGGACGGGCGACAAGGCGGACGGCCAGTCGCCGTTCGGGCACGACGCGCGGTCGGTGTTCTACCACGACCCGGTGAGCGGGCACGGGCTGCTGACACAGTTCGACACGGAGAAGCAGGAGAAGTCGAACACCGTCTGGGCCTACGACCCGGACAAGACGACGTGGACGAAGCTCGCCCCCGAGGGCGACCCGATGCCCACCGGTGGCAAGCGGCTGGCGTACTTGGACCCGACCGCGAACCTGCTGGTGGTGCTCGACGGGGTGAAAGTGTGGGCGTACCGATATGCGGCCACCAAGTAGGTGCCGGGTGTGGTCTGCTCGCTCCGCGAGCGGAATGAGCCGCTCGCAGAGCGAG
>JANNDF010000765.1:0-2120 GCA_031387445.1 Planctomycetia bacterium | reverse complement strand
GGCAGAGTGTGCGGCTTGGGCTTTCCGCACCAAACTCTCCCTTGCTCTCGTGCCCTCATGTGCCCTCGGCGGTGAAATCTGTCCTTCAGTCACAACTGCTACGGTGAGTCACCCCAACTCAACGACTTCGATCTGCTTGTTCGTGTAGATGCACACCTCGCCGGCGATCTCCAGGCCGGCCCGCACGATCTCGCCCGAGGTCATCTTGGTGTGCTTCAGGAGCGCGCGGGCGGCACTCAGGGCGTAAGGCCCGCCGGAGCCGATGGCCAGCACGTCGTCCGTCGGGGCGATCACATCCCCGGTGCCGCTGAGCAGCAGCAGGTGCTCGCGGTCCATGACGATCAACATCGCTTCCAGCCGCCGCAACATGCGGTCCGTCCGCCAGTCCTTCGCCAACTCCGCCGCCGCCCGCGGTACCGACCCCTGGTGGTCCCGCAACTTGGCTTCGAAGCGTTCCAGCAGGGCGAACGCGTCGGCCGCCGCCCCGGCGAACCCCGTCACCACCTTGCCGTCGTACAATTTGCGAATCTTCTTCGCGTCGTTCTTCATCACGACGTTGCCGAGCGTCACCTGCCCGTCGCCGCCGATCGCCCCGCCGCCAGAGGGGTTGCGCACGGCCAGGATGGTGGTGGAACGAATACGCGGCACGGCTCGAAATCCTGGGGTTGGGGCGGCGAATAGGTGGCGCGGGGTGACATTCAACGGACGCCAACCGCCGCCCGGCTCGCACCCGGACTATGTTAGATGGTCGGCCGGGTGGGGGAGAGGAATCCGAACCGCCCCCGGCCGATTTCGCGGCGTGCTGTGCCCCGGCGGGTTAAAATGCCGGTGACTGAACGACGAACCTTCCTTCCACACAGGGAGTTCTGACATGACCAAGCTGCTCCGGGCCGGTCTGGTGGCCCTGCTGGGGTTCGCCGTGGCGACGCCGGTGGCGCTGGCCGGCAAGCTGGTGGCGACCCCGGAAAAGGGTCACATGACGGTGAAGGACGACGCGAAGGTGTTTCACCCCGATTCGGTCATCAAGGCCGAGTCGAAGTTCGACGGGGTGACATTCAAGTCCCCCACGCACCTGACGGTGCAGACCATCGACAAGGTGCCGGCGGGCAAGAAGACCGATTACGACAAGGTGAAGGGCGACGCCACGGCCAAGCGGGCGTTCATGCGGGAGTGGGTGCGGGAACTGGCCCCGGTGGAGAGCGAGCGGGGCGTGTTCGTGCTCATCTGCCAGGAGGCCCACGCGCTGGAGGTGGTGTCCGACAAGCAGACCGACCTGAAGCGGCATTTCGGTGACGAGGACGCCAAGCGACTGGCGGCCATCTTCACCGATGGGATGAAGAAGGCGAACGAGGGGACCAAAACCGAGGACGAGAAGCAGACCATCCGGGGCGAGAGCCTGGTGAAGGCGACGGACTACGTGATCGGTCAGTTGAAGAACACCTCGGCCCCGGAACCGACGGCCGGCACCCACGCGGACGGCGGGCACGAGACGAAGAGTGCGGGCATGCACTGGATCTGGTGGGTGGCGATCGTCATCGGCGTGCTGCTGGTGATCTGGATCATCATCGCGCTCATCCGGGCGATGACCGGCAACGTGTACGGCGGCGGGTACGGCGGTGGCTACGGCGGCGGGTACGGCGGTGGGCCGGGGTTCGGCGGCATGTTCCTGGGCGGCATGTTCGGGGCGATGGCCGGCATGTGGATGTACAACAGCATGATGGGCACCCACTACTCCCATGATCCCGGCGCGGCGGCCGGGGACACCGGGGCGGCCGACGGCGGGGCGGACAACGCCGACACCGGGGCCGGCGACTACGACAACGGGGCTGAAGCCGGTGGCGACTGGGGTGACGATGCTGGCGGTGGTGGGGATGCCGGCGGCGGTGGTGGTGACTGGGGCGGCGACGCCGGCGGTGGTGGTGGCGACTGGGGCGGGGATGGTGGCGGCGGAGACTGGGGTGGTGACGCTGGAGGCGGTGGCGACTTCGGCGGCGGTGGCGGCGACTGGTAACCGCCTTCAACTGTAGCCGGGGTCTGTGACCCCGGTCCGGCCTCAGGGAGGCCGGCTACAAATTGCCGCGAGCAAGTAGAAAGGAGCAAGGGGAGGGGATGCTTCCCCT
>JANNDF010001034.1:0-2455 GCA_031387445.1 Planctomycetia bacterium | reverse complement strand
TCGGGTACAACATCACCTGCGTGATTCACGAGATGTACAAGATGGGAGTGAACCCGGAGTTCGTCGTCAAACCCCGCTGCACAAAAACCGAACCGCCTGCACAACAACTCCCCTAACGCTGGGGGTTCTTGTGCAAAGCCGATCCGGGCATGATTCCACCGCAGGGTGTGGGCGGTGGAACGAACCATCTGCGACTCTGACCCCGCATACACTTTCCCCATGCCGTACACGCCCCTCCTGGCCACACTCGGGTACATCTTCTCCCCGGATCGCACCCGCGTGCTGCTGGTGCATCGCACCGCCCGCGGGCCGACCGACCCGCACTTCGGCAAGTGGAACGGCCTCGGCGGGAAGGTCGAACGTGACGAGGACGTGTACGGTTGCCTGTGCCGCGAGTTGCACGAGGAAGCCGGCATCACGGTCACGTCCGCCGAACTCGCCGGCACGGTGTCGTGGCCCGGCTTCGGCAAACACGGCGAAGACTGGTTCGGGTTCGTCTTCCGCGTGTTCGCCTTCACCGGCACTCCGCCAACCACCAACGAAGACGGCCCGCTCGAATGGGTGGACGTGAGCCGCGTGCTGGAATTGCCCCTCTGGGAAGGCGACCGCTTCTTCCTCCCGCTGGTGTTCGACTTCACCGCCCGGCCGTTTCACGGGGTCATGCCGTACCTGAACGGGAGGCCAACGGGCTGGCAGTACAATTCGCCCGGCGTGTGAATTCGCCTTCACATCGTGAACCGTGTGCTACAGTTCCGGCGAGTTGAGGGGTGTGCCGTCGGCCACCCTGCCGAGAACGCCGACAGGCTGTCCGACCGGGGTGCCGAGTTGAGCTCCCGCAGTTCTAAATCGCGTGCGATTGCCCTGCTGCCGGGGTTCTCCCCGGAGGCCGGGGCGGTGCCGTTTCCCGGCTACCGCCTGACCCGCCTGCGGGGCCGCGGCGGGTTCGCCACCGTGTGGGAGGCGAGCGGGCCGGACGGCGACGTGATGGCCCTCAAGTTCATGTCCAGCAACAACGGGGCGAGTACCGTTCGTGAGCTGCGGGCGCTCCGGGCGTTCGCAGCGCTGGAACACCCGCACCTGCTGCCCATCTACGACGTGTGGAGCATCCCCGGTCAGATCGTCATCGGCATGGAGTTGGCCGACGCCAGCATGCTCGACCTCATGCTCCTGTATGCCGATGAGTTCCAGCGGCCGATCGAGACCGACCGCCTGCTGCGGTACATGAGTCAGGTGGCCACCGCCCTCGACTTCCTGAACGCCCACAACCACCAGTGGGACGGGCGGCGGGTGGGCCTGCAGCACGGCGACATCAAGCCGAACAACCTCCTGCTCGTGGGCGAGACGGCGAAGTTGGCCGACTACGGCCTGGCCACCCCCACCACCGGGGCGAAGACGCCGTGCCACCGCCACGGCACGCTCGAGTACGTCTCCCCGGAAGTGATCCAGGGGTACGCCAGCGACACGTCGGATCAGTTCAGCCTGGCCGTCACGTACTACGTGCTGCGGAGCACGACGTTCCCGTTCCCGCCGCCGCCGCCGCCGGAGAAGATGTCGCGGTCGTTTGCCCGCCCGGCGCCCGACCTGAGCTGCGTGCCCACGAGCGAACGCCCACCGCTCATCCGGGCTCTCTCGCCCATCCCCCAGAACCGCTACCCCTCCTGCACCGCGTTCATCGAAGCGCTGAAGGTGGCGACTGGGGTGAAATCGGGATCGACCGTCATCCGCGTGTGCTGAGTTTCATTTCCCCCGAACCTGCGTTCGCTGCGTGTGTCTGCTCACCGGATCGACCTGTAGCCGGGGTCTGTGACCCCGGTCGGCCCGGCCTCACGGAGGCCGGCTACTGCAATCCCGGAGGCGGGCATGCGCGAGGACATGGGGAAAGTGCTGGTCGAACGCCCGCGGATCGGGTCGCGGCACCTGCACGGGAAGAGCGGCAAAGGGTACAAGCGCCGGGTGCTGAAGGCGTTGGCGAGCGAAGACGGCAGCCCGTGCCGAGAAGGAATCACCCGGATGTACAACGGCGTGTTGAAGCAGTTCAACGAGCACCTCGGCCCGCTCCGCAAGTTCGTCGAGTCCAACGTCGGCCGCCCGTGGGACAAGGTGTACGCCGAGATCTGCCGGCACGTGGATCGCGGCAACGTCGTCCAGAAGCACATCCTGACTCACCTGTTCCAGTACGTCGTCGTGGGTGTCGAGTTGATCGACGGGGAGCCGTACTCCAAATCCCGGCACTGGCATTCCGACCGTCAGCCGCTCCGCGGGCCGAACCAGTGGTACGTCTGCCCGAAGTCCGGTCTGCTGAAGCGGGCGAAGGTGGAGTCGAAGCGGCAGCGGAAGCGGCGGGGGTCTGTCACCGAAAAGCCGGTGGCGTGGTTGTCGACGAGCGAGTTCGTGCGTCGCGGGCCGGGCGGGTGGGAACTGGTGACGGTGAAGCCGTGGCCGGACGCACCGGCGT
>JANNDF010000681.1:0-2980 GCA_031387445.1 Planctomycetia bacterium | reverse complement strand
GCGGCTCACGCCGCTCGGCTCGCCGGACCCTCTCATGTCCCTCACCGTCGCCCCCATCGCCCCCGACGAACTGCGGCCCGCGGCCCGGTTGCTGTTCGCGGCCGCCCCCGACGCCGACCGCGAAACCCGTGCCGGGCGGTTCGCTGACCTGGTCACGTCCGGGGAGATCGACGCCGCCGGGTTGCTGCTGGCGAAGCGGAACGGCCGGCCCGTCGGGGCGTGCGTGGTGCAAGTGCTGCCCGGCGGTTCGGCGGTGGTGGTGCCGCCGTCGCCCGAAGGCGGGGAAGCGGCCGACGCCCTTGCCGCCGCGACGGTCGCGCTCTTGCAAAGCAGCCCGTCCGTCATCGCGCATCTGTTCCTCGACTTGCCCGAGGTGTCGAAGGCCGCCCCGCTCGTCCGCCACGGGTTCCGCTCGGCCGCCACCATCACGCACATGCTCCGCGACACGGAGCACCTGCCCCCGCCACCCGTCGGCCTCACGTTCGAGCCGTCCGCCACGTCACCCGTCGTGTTCGGGGACTCACTCCTCGCCACCTACGACGGCTCGCTCGACGTGCCCGAGGCGAACACCGACCGCCCAGCCGACGACATCCTGACCGGCTACCGCCCCGGCCAGCCCGACCCGCCGCACTGGTGGCTGGCCCGCGACCCGGCCGGCGAACCCGTCGGTGTGGTCATCCTCGTGCCGCCGCGGTTTTCTCCGACGTGGGAAATCGGCTACCTGGGCGTGGCGGCGGCCGCCCGTGGTCGGGGCTTCGGGCAGACGCTCGTTCGGTTCGCCCTTCGCCAGGTCCGTGAACTGGGTGCCCAACACGTCACGCTGAGCGTGGACACTCGCAACGGGCCGGCGCTGAGCGTGTACCGCCGGCACGGGTTCCGGTCGTACCACGAGCAGCGGGTGTTCTTGTGGCGGCGCGGTTAGGGTGGGTCGCTCTCGCCGAGAGCGACATCGGAACCGGCTCTCGGAGTGAGCCGGCCACCCTATTCCACCTCTACCCGTTCCCCCCGTCGTAGCGGTTGTGCCACCGGCGGCGCGCCTGCGTGTGGCGCCCGGCGGGATTGATTGCACCTCTCCCCACCCTCCCCAGCCGATACAGATTCGCCCCGACCGCGCAGGCGCTCCCCCACCCGCCGCGCATAGATGAGGTGCCGCTCACGTCGGAGTCGATTGTGCCCGCCCGCACCGCTGTGCCCACACCACACGACCCGCCCGCCGCCCGGTTCGAAGACGCCCTCATCCGGCGGATCGGGTCGCAGCGGTTCCACATGTGGTTCGGGGCGAACCTGGTGCAGGTGGTGCCGGCCGGCCGACAACTGCTGATCGCGGTGGCGAGCGAGTCGCACCAGGGGTGGCTGGAGCAGACGTTCGGGAAGGCGGTGCGGGAAGCGGCGGCGGAGTTGGGCGACGTGGCCGTGCGGTTCGTGGTCGATGCCGACCTGTTCTCAGAGGATGCGGGCAAGCCCGCCCCGATGAGTGCGGCCCCCGTACCGCCGCGCGTCGAGGCGAAGCCCGGCACGAAGCGCGAACCGCCGCCGCCCGAACCGCACTTCCCCAAGACCACCCGCACCCTGTTCGGCGACGAACCCGTTCCCCCGCCGTCGCCCCGCGCCGCCCGCAAGCCGAAGGCCGGCGACCCGACCCCCGGCCGGCGGTGGAAGGGGTTGTCCGATTTCGTCGTCGGGGCCAGCAACCGCGTGGCCCATGCTTCGGCCCTGAGCGTGGTCGAGGAACCGGGCGACGCCGCCAACCCGCTCGTCCTCCACGGCCCCGTCGGCACCGGCAAGACGCACCTGCTCGAAGGCATCTACGCCGGCCTGCGGAAGAAGTGGCCCGACCTGCGGCCGGTGTACATCACCGCCGAGGAGTTCACCACCCGGTTCGTGCAGGCGTGCCGGTTCGACAAGCAGTCGGCCTTCCGCCGCCAGATGCGGGACTGCTCCGCCCTGCTCATCGACGACATTCAGTTCTTCGAGAAGAAGATCGCGTCGCAGAAGGAACTGATCCAGACGCTCGACTCGCTCATCGCCGAAGGCAAGCAGATCGTGGTGACGGCCGACTGTCACCCGAAGCTGGCCGAGGAGCTGATGCCCGAGTTGATCGACCGGCTGCTCGGCGGGGCGGTGTGGCCGCTCCAACCGCCGGACGACGTGACACGGCTGGACATCCTCCGCAAGAAGTCCACCGGCGGGTCGTCGATCCCGGAGGTGGTGCTGAAGTATCTGGCCCGCAACCTGAAGGGCAACGTGCGGGAACTGGAAGGGGCAATCAACAGCGTGCGGCACTTCGCCAAGGTAACCGGCCGGCCGGTCGATGCGGCGCTGGCCCGCGAGGCGGTGGGCGACCTGCTCCGGCACACGGTGCGGACGATCTCGACGGCCGACGTGGACGAGGCCGTCTGCTCGGTGGTCGGCATCACCCGCGGGGTGTTGCAGTCGAAGGCGCGGACGTGGACGGTGAGCCACCCGCGGATGATCGCCATGTACCTGTGCCGCAAGCACACGGCGGCGACTTACGGCGAGGTGGCGAAGCATTTCGGGGTGAAGACGCACAGCACGGCGGTGGCGGCCGAGAAGAAGGTGCGGGCGTGGCTGACTAATAACGACAAATTGCGATTGGGTGACCGCGAATGGGCGACGAAAGATTTGATCGACCGCATTGAAAGAGAGTTGAACCGGTGAGCGGAATCAATCACGGCCGAGGCGCGGACGAAATCGCTTCAAACAATTCTCTCAACGCCTCTACGCCCTCCCGCTGGGTCGGCCCCTGAAACGTGTTCGTCCGTAGCCAGGACCCACCCCATCCCGCTTCACGCAGCCGAACAATTGCTCCGGGATGGTGAATAGAGTCGCTGCACGATAGCCGGTTTGGCGCTACGCTATGGGGATGAGCCACACCACCCGTCTGCGTCGGTCGCCGGGCACGTTCCGGCAACTCACCGGCATCACCCCGGCCGTGTTCGACCAACTGCTGGCCGAACTG
>JANNDF010000666.1:0-5802 GCA_031387445.1 Planctomycetia bacterium | reverse complement strand
CTCCTCACGTTCCTCACCTGTCAGCGAGCGAAGCGGATCCTTCCGGCGGCGGGACACGGCAACTCCTGGTGGGGTGGGTTACCACCTAAGGGTAGCTGAGAGGCTGGTTATGACTACGGGCGAGGCAAGTGACCCACTAGTAGACCTTCCAGTCGAAAGTCTGGGTCGGCGGTGACCCCCCTCCCCGCTGGGGAGGGGGCGTGGTCTTTCTTCTCCAAAGGTGATGTGCAGGGGCAGCCCCCGCTCCGCGGAGCGGGCCAACGCAGTTCAGGTTCCCCATGCGTCAGCGTGGCTTTTGGTCGAGGAAGTTCGTCTCACGCAGCCAGAGGTCGCTGCCAGAAGGCGTCCCATTGGCTTTGCTCGCTCCGGTATCACGCCCGCACGTGGCAGACCGCATGTGCTCCGGCTTCACTCCACCGCACCGGATCCCTTCATCCGCTGGCCGACGACCGTCTTGCAGGCGCTTCCCACGGCTCCCGAACCGATGTACCACACGTTCGATTCATCCGTCGGGTAGTCCGTCCGATGCACCTGGTTGCGGAAGTACCCGAACACCTCACTTCGCACGGCTCCCAACCCACGCACGTTCGACCATTCCCACGACTCCAACACCGCGATCATGACCGCTCCGCCTTCGTCTCGCAGCACACGCGACCACGCCTTCGCCTGTTCCAACGCGACCGCTTCGTCGCTCGGGTGCAACGCGGCTGCCAGTTTCGCCAGGTGCTCGGCCGCGTGGACGAAGTACGGCCGCAGAAAGCGTTCGCGGACAATTTTCGCAGGGGACGCGATGCCGACGTTCACGGTGGGCCAAGTGAAAACGGCGATCGATGCGGCAAGCGGAGCGAGGTGCCGATTTCGTGACTGGGGTCACAGCGATGATTTCAGACGCTGTTTCGCCGAGTAGGCCAGTCGGGTCGACAACCTCCTCCCGACCCTCTGCGGCCGTGGTGTCAGGGGCGGGTGGCGGAGAAGTGGTGAGAGTGAGAGGAATTCCCCTGCGGCCCGTCACCCGCTCGCGTCGAGTACCTCACGCACTTTGCGGGCGAGGGCCAGCGGGGTGAACGGCTTGGCGATGAACTGGTCGGTCTGCATCAGGATGCCGTGCCGCAGGATGGCGTCGTCGGTATACCCGCTCATGTACAACACCCGCAGGCCGGACCGCCGCGCCCGCATCGCGTCGGCCAGTTGCCGCCCGCCCATCTCCGGCATCACCACGTCCGTCAGCAGCAGATGAACGCTCGCCAGTTCGTCGCCCGTGCGGGTCAGGGCGGCCGGCCCGCCGTCCGCTTCCACCACCGTATACCCCTGGCTTTCCAAGGCCAGCCGGGTGATCCGCCGCACGGCCGGGTCGTCCTCCACCAGCAGCACCGTCTCGCTCCCGCGGAGGGGCGGCGGGACGGGCGTGGCGGAGGCCGGTGCCGGCGTGCCAGCCGCCGGCGGCAGGTACACGCGGAAGGTGGTGCCCATGCCCACCTCGGAGTACGCCGTCACGTGCCCGCCGCACTGGGTGACGATGCCGTGAACCACCGCCAGCCCCAGCCCGGTGCCCTTGCCCAGTTCCTTGGTGGTGAAGAACGGGACGAACATGTTCGCCTTCACCTCGGCGGTCATGCCGCGGCCGGTGTCGGTCACGCTGAGCAGGACGTACTCCCCTTCCGGTACGCCCGACTCGCTGGGGATCAGGTCCGGGCCGACGCTGACGGCACGGGTGGCGACCGTCAGCCGCCCGCCGTCGGGCATGGCATCCCGGGCGTTCACCACCAGGTTCATCAGCACCTGTTCGACCTGTCCGGGGTCGGCCGTCACCGCCGGCAGGTTCGGGTCGAGTGCGGTGGCGAACCGCACGTCCTCGCCGATCAGCCGGCCGAGCATCGTCTCGGCCCGCGCGACCACCGCGTTCAGGTCGAGCGGCACCGGCTCGACCACCTGCCGCCGGCTGAACGCGAGCAACTGGTGGGTGAGGGTGGCCGCCCGCTCGCCCGCCTGCCGCACCTCCCGCAGGGGCATCCGACACGGGTCGCCGTCGGGCGTCCGCATGAGCAGCAGGTCGGAGTACCCGTTGATGACGGTGAGCAGGTTGTTGAAATCGTGGGCGATGCCGCCGGCCAGCCGGCCGACCGCTTCCATCTTCTGCGCCTGCCGGAACTGTTCCTCCAACTTCTTCGGCTCGGTCACGTCGAGCACCACCCCGCCGACGGCCGGCCGCCCGCTCTCGTCCTCCACCGGAAACTTGAGGGTGAGGAAGTGCCGCACCCCGCCGGCCAGGCGGGCCGACTCCTCCAACTCGCCGCTCGCGCCGCCGGCCAGCACCTTCCGGTCGCTGGTGCGGAACAGGGCGGCCGTGTCGGCCGGCCAGAAGTCGGCGTCGGTGCGGCCGGCCCAGTCTCGCCGCGGCGGGTCGAACTGCTCCTCCCACCGCCGGTTGGCGTACACGTACCGCCCGTCCGCGTCCTTGATGAACGCCACCGCCGGCGTGTTGTCCATGAACGCGCGGAACACCGCCTGACTCCGCGACAGTGCCTCCTTCGCCTGCCGCTCCAACTGCGCGTTCGCTTCCCGCAGTTTGGCCTCCGCCTCTTTGCGGGCGGCGATCTCCCGCTCCAACTCCTGGGGCAGCCGCATGCCCATGAGCACCGGGGCCACCCGCATGAGGGCGATCACCGTCGTCCACGACACCACCGCCGTGGCCACCTTGAGCAGCCCGGCCAGCCGGTACGCCGGCCACCAGAAGACGACCACCTCCATTAGGTGCGTGCTGCCGCACAACAGGATGAACGCGACGAACAGCCAGGCCACCCGGCGGAAGGGCAGGTCCGGGCGGCGGCGCAAGAAGTAGCCGAGCACGAGCGGGATGGCGAAGTATGCCGACCACACGCCCAGGTCGGACGCGATGTGCGTCCAGCCGTCGGCCGGCGACCAGTTGCCGCACTGCCAGCGGGCGGGGAAGTCGGACGTGTCGAACAGGCGGGAGAGCGGGTCCAAAAGCGGACCTCCGCGCCGTGGGCGTGGCGGCGGGGTGCGAGTGGGGGGTGTGAGTATACATAGCACGTTGACGCGCGCTCGTGCTCCCCTTGACCGCCTCTTCCTGCCCGGAGTACCATCCCACCCCGCGGTGACGGACCACCGCGCCCGCCTGGCCCGGACGCCCCATGTTCGCCGCCCACCCGCCGGCCACCGGCTCCGCCTACTTCCGCCTGCTGCACGAGTTGCTGCCGGAGCCGTTCTTCCACACCCAGGCGTTCCTGCTCTTCTTCGCCCTGGTGGCGGTCGTCTACTGGGTCCTCCCGCGCACGTGGAACACGGTGCGGGTGTGCTGGCTGGTGCTCGCCAGCTTCCACTTCTACGCGGCGTGGAACGACGAACTGGCCTTCCTGGTGCTCCTCACGGCCGTGGCTGATTACACCCTGGCCCGCCTGATGGACGCCACCGGCCGCAAGAAACTGCGACTGGCCCTGATGGTGGCGAGCGTGGGCATGAACCTCGGCATCCTCTGCTACTTCAAGTACAAGAACTTCTTCCTCGACTCGCTCAACGACACCCTGCACACCTTCGGCCAGCCGGCCGCGTTCAGCGCCCTCAAGGTGATCGTGCCGTTCGGCATCTCGTTCTACACGTTCGAGGCGATCAGCTACGCGGCCGACGTGTACACGCGAAGAATCAAGGCCGAGCGGAGCCTGCCGCACTTCCTGCTGTTCATCCTGTTCTTCCCGCACCTGGTAGCCGGGCCGATCGTGCGGGCGGGCGACTTCCTGCGGCAGGCTCACCGGCCGAAGCGGTGGAACTGGCTGCGGGTGCAGGCCGGGGTGCAGTTCTTCCTGCTGGGCGTGTTCAAGAAGATCGCCATCGCCGACCGCCTGGCCCTGTTCTGCGACCCGGTGTTGCAGGAGCCGGACAAGTACGGGTCGGCGGCGGTCTGGTTCGCCGTGCTGGCGTACTCGGTCCGCATCTACGCCGACTTCAGCGGGTACTCGGACATGGCCGTCGGGCTGGCCCACCTGCTGGGCTACCGCCTGACGCTCAACTTCCACCAGCCATACCTGGCTGTGAACGTGAGCGACTTCTGGCGGCGGTGGCACGTGTCGCTCAGCAGTTGGCTGCGCGACTACCTGTACATTCCGATGGGCGGCAGTCGCGGCAGCGGGTGGGTGACGAACCGTAACCTGTTGGTCACGATGGCGCTCGGCGGGCTGTGGCACGGGGCGGCGTGGAGCTACGTGCTGTGGGGCGTGCTGCACGGGCTGTTCTTGATCGCCCACCGACAGTTCCGCGGGTGGGCAGACCACAAGCCGTTGGTGTCGAACGTGCTGAACTCGTGGCCGGGAACGGCGGGACGGGTGGCGGTCACATTCCTGTGCGTCAGCTTCGCGTGGATCTTCTTCCGTCCGGACTTGGCGGGAAGCATGGCCGTGCTGAACCGGATGTTCGTCCACCACTCCGGGGCACCACTGCCGCTGAGCAACACCAGCCTGCTGGTCACGGTGGGCGTGGTGTTCCTGGGGATGGTGTTGTGGAAGAGCGGGGCGTTCCAGTGGGTGTGGGCGCGACTGCACCCGACGCTCGCCGGTGTGGGGTACGCCGTCTGCTTGACCGCCGCCATGCTCCTCGCCCCGCCCGATGGGAAGAACTTCATCTACTTCACGTTCTGAATGCGAGCAGGTGTCGAACAAGAAGCCACAGATGACACGGATGGGACGGATCGGAAGAAGAGATTTTTCATCGGCTCTGATCCGCTTGATCTGTGTCATCCGTGGCTGAGTCGGATTGTCAGAGGTATCGAATGCGTCGTCGGGCTGCCATCGCCGTGCTGGTCGCACTCGGGCTGTTCGCCGCCGTGCAGTTCGGGTTCGGCACCGCCGCCGACGCCGACGCCCGGTTGCGCGACCCCGCCTTCGCTGACAAGGTCGCCAAACTGGAACGGTTGAACGGCGACCGCCCGACGCTCATGCTCGGCAGCTCCCGCACGCTGCTCGGCTTCCACGCCGCACGCTTCGAGCAAAGCACTGGCTCACCGGCGTTCAACTTCGGTACCCCCGCCACCGGGCCGATCACGCACCTTGTCTACCTGAACCGCCTACTGAGTCGTGGCATTACGCCGAAGGTACTGCTCCTCGAAGTGCTGCCGTCGATGCTGGCGGACGGCGACGGCGGGCCGATCGAACAACTCTTCCTGAGCGGCGAGCGGTTGACCGGCGACGAGGTCGCGACGGTGGAGGGGTTCGGATTTCAACCCGCGGCGGTGCGACCGAAGTGGCGGGAGAGCGTGTACGCCCCGTGCTACAGCCTGCGGTGTCAGGTGGTGGGGCGGGTGGCCCCGAGCTGGCTGCCATGGAACCACCGCTACGACTGGGGGCGGAAGACCGACCCGCACGGGTGGGCGACACCACCACGGACGAGCGTGACCGACGACGATCGCACCGAACACGTGGCGAAGGCGCGGGCCGAGTACGCCGACACTCTCGCCGGACTGAACCCGAACGGGCGACCACTCGAGGCGCTGAAGAAGATCGTGGCGACGTGCCGCGAGCGCGGCCTTCCTGTGGTGCTGGTGCTGATGCCGGAGGCGACCACATTTCGTGCGATGTATCCCGCCGGGTTGGACGAGCGGGTTGAAGCGGAGTTGAAAGCGCTGGGCGTGCCGCTGATCGACGCCCGCGGGTGGCTGGCCGACACCGACTTCTACGACGGGCACCACCCGTTCACGCACGGGGCTGAGAAGTTCACCGACGAGCTGGCGAAGCGGCTCCCGACGGGGGGCACGCCGTGAGCGTGACCGGATTTCCTGTAGCCGGCCTCTGTGAG
>JANNDF010000659.1:0-9552 GCA_031387445.1 Planctomycetia bacterium | reverse complement strand
GCCCTGGGTTCTTCCGACGCGCTCGCCTCCGGCTCGCGGCTACGGGACGGGTTCCGTACAACACGCCCTGTTCCCAGGAGCAGCAGCGATGAGCCAGAAGACGTGGGGCGGGCGGTTCAGCGGGGCGACCGACGAGCGGGTGGAGCAGTTCACCGAATCTATCTCCGTGGACCGCCGCCTGTACCGGCACGACATCCGCGCCAGCCAGGCGCACGCCCGCATGCTCGCCGAGGTGGGGCTGATCACGTCCGCCGAGGCCGACGCCATTTGCACCACGCTCGACGGCATCGCCGCCGACATCGAAGCCGGGCGGATGGAATACAAAGTCTCGCTCGAAGACATCCACACGCACATCGAGAAGGCGCTCATCGCCAAGCTCGGCGACGTGGGCCGCAAGCTGCACACCGGCCGTAGCCGCAACGACCAGGTCGTCACCGACGTGAAGTTGTGGGTGCGGGACGCCATCGACGAACTGGACGACCGGCTGAAGGAACTGCAAAAGGCGTTCGTGCGGAACGCGGAGCGGGACGAGGGCGTGATTCTGCCCGGCTACACGCACCTGCAGCGTGCCCAGCCGGTTCTCGCGGCCCACTACTTTCTGGCCTACGCCGAGAAGTTCCAGCGGGACCGCGAGCGGCTGGCCGACGCCCGCAAGCGGGTGAACGTGCTGCCCCTCGGGGCGGCGGCACTGGCCGGCAGTTCGCTCCCCATCGACCGCGAGAGCGTGCGGACGAAGCTCGGCTTCGACAGCGTGGCCGCGAACAGCCTCGACGCCTCCAGCGACCGGGACTTCCTGCTCGAGTTCGTGTTCGACCTGTCGCTCATCGCCGTTCACCTGAGCGGGTGGGCGGAGGAGTGGATCATCTGGAGCACCACCGAGTTCAACTTCCTGGAACTGCCGGACGCCTTCTGCACCGGGTCGAGCATCATGCCGCACAAGAAGAACCCGGACGTGCTCGAACTCATCCGCGGGAAGAGCGGCCGGGTGATCGGCACGCTGAACCAGTTGTTGATTCTGGTGAAGGCGCTGCCACTGGCATACAACCGCGACCTGCAAGAAGACAAGGCCGCGCTGTTCGACGCCTTCGACACCGTCGTCGGCTGCCTGGCGGTGGCCGCCCCGATGGTGGAGCAGACGAACCTGCGGCGCGAAGTGATCGCCTCGCGGCTGGAAGACGGCTTCCTCGACGCCACCACGCTGATGGAAGCGCTCATCGCCGCTGGCGTGCCGATGCGGTCGGCGCACGAGGCGGTGGGCACGCTGGTGAAGCAGTGCGAGCAGCGGAAGTGCCGGCTGACCGACCTGCCCGCCGAGGCGTTCGAGAAGGCGGCACCGGGGGCCGGGAACGTCCGTGAGAAGCTGGGCGTGGCGAACGCGGTGGCCGCGTTCCAGAGCTACGGCAGCACCGCCCCGGCCGAAGTGAAGCGGCAAGTGGAATCGTGGAAGGCCAGGGTGTGAACACCCGCCCGGCGATTACAATTTCCCCCCCACCGCTCCCGAGACTGCCATGCGCCACTCGCTCCTCGCGCTGCTGCTGCTGTCCGCCCCGCTGCTTGCCCAGGGCACGCAGGCCGACTACGACCGCTCGATCAAGCTTGGTGCCACCTTCGGCGGCAAAGTGTTCCGCGACCGCGTGGAGCCGAAGTGGTACGCCGACGGCACGTTCAGCTACGAGGTGCCCGTCGCCGACAAGAAGACGGAACTGGTGCTGGTCGATCCGGCGAAGCCGAGCCGCACGGTGGTGACGGCGGACGACCTGAAGGACAAGAAGCCGGCGGAAGCGCCGCGTCCGGGGCCGGGGCCGGGCGGCGGCCGCCCGCCGCGGGGCGGTAGCCGTTCACCCGACAACAAGTGGGAGGTGAAGATCGACAAGTTCAATGTGGTACTGGTCGAGCGGGAGAGCATGGCCGAGACGCCCCTCACCACCGACGGCAAGGAGAGCATCCCCTACGACCGCATGTTCTGGTCGCCCGACTCG
Organism: Planctomycetia bacterium; assembly: GCA_031387445.1. Lineage (GTDB taxonomy): Bacteria > Planctomycetota > Planctomycetia > Gemmatales > Gemmataceae > JALHQU01. Next base: position 7,573 of record JANNDF010000659.1, on the reverse strand, counting down.
AAGCACCTGATCGTGATGAAGACGAAGCAGGGGGGCGACCGCAAGGTGACACTCGTGGAGTCGTCGCCGCGGGATCAGGTGCAGCCGAAGACGAGTACCGCCCTCTACCTGAAGCCGGGCGACGCCATCCCGCAGCCGACCCCGCACCTGTTCGACGTGGCGACGAAGAAGGAAATCGCGGTGTCGGACGAACTGTTCAACAACCCGTGGGACGTGAGCTACGAGCACTGGACGCCGGACGGCTCGCGGTTCCTGTTCCTGTACAACCAGCGAGGGCACGGGGTCATGCGGCTGGTGGCCCTCGATGCCGCCACGGGCAAAGCCACGGCCGTCATCAACGAGGAGTGCAAGACGTTCTTCGACTACGCCGACAAGCTCTACCTGCAATACCTGGACGAGACGAACGAAGTGGTCTGGATGAGCGAGCGGGACGGTTGGAACCACCTCTACCTGATCGACCTGAAGACGGGTGAGGTGAAGAAGCAGATCACCAAAGGCGAGTGGCTGGTGAAGCGGGTGGACCGCGTGGACGCGAAGGCCCGTGAGGTTCACTTCCAGGCGCTGGGCATTCACCCCGGCCAAGACCCGTACCACCTGCACGCCGCCCGCATCAAGCTCGACGGCACCGGGCTGGTGAAGTTGACCGACGCCGACGGCAGCTACGGTACCGGGGCCGACCGCGAGCCGCCGCTGGTGCGGTACTCGCCCGACGGCAAGTATTACATGGCCCGGCACTCGCGGGTGGATTCGCCGGCCGTCACCGAACTCCGCCGCACCGAGGACGGCAAGAAGGTGCTGGAGTTGGAAAAGGCCGACGTGACCGCGCTCGAGAAGGCCGGGTGGAAGCCGCCGGAGCGGTTCACCGCCAAAGGCCGCGACGGCAAGACCGATATCTACGGCGTCATCTACCGGCCGACGAACTTCGACCCGAAGAAGAAGTACCCGGTCATCGAATACATCTACGCCGGCCCGCAGGGGCACTTCGTGCCGAAGACGTTTCGCCCCACCTACCAGGGCATGGCGATGGCCGAACTCGGGTTCATCGTGGTGCAGATGGACGGCATGGGCACCAACTGGCGGAGCAAGGCGTTCCACGACGTGTGCTGGAAGAACCTGGGCGACAGCGGCTTCCCGGACCGCATCAAGTGGATTCAGGCGGCCGCCGCCAAGCACCCGGAGATGGACCTGAGCAAGGGCGTGGGCATTTACGGCGGCAGCGCCGGCGGGCAGAGCAGTACGCGGGCGGTGTTCGCCCACCCGGACTTTTATTCGGTGGCGGTGTCGGACTGCGGGTGCCACGACAACCGCATGGACAAGGTGTGGTGGAACGAGCTGTGGATGAGCTGGCCGGTGGGCAAGCACTACGCCGAGCAGAGCAACACCAACCCGGACGTGGTGAAGCAGTTCAAGGGGAAGTTGATGCTCACCGTGGGCGAGTTAGACCGCAACGTGGACCCGGCCAGCACCATGCAGGTGGCGAACGCGCTCATCCGGGCGAACAAGGACTTCGACCTGATCGTGTTCCCCGGCGGCGGCCACGGGTCTTGTGAAACCCCCTACGGCCAGCGCCGCCGGGCCGACTTCTTCGTGCGGCACCTGCTCGGCGTCGAACCGCGAGCGAAGTAGGTGCCGCACAACAGATTGAGGTGACGTGAACCGATGAAGGACGCTCGCCCCGCTCGCGCGCGGTGGATCACGGCCGTTGCCGTCGGGTTCGCGGTCGTGACCTGGGCGCTCATCGCGTTCCTGCCATGGAGTTGGGTGGTGTACGCCGCGCCCGACGCGGAACTCCGCCACCAGCTCGTGTCCGTCACCGTCCTGCGACCTGAGGTCTGCGAGGCGATGAACATCGCCGGCCTCGGCTGTTTCATCACTCTCGTCGTGCTCGCCATCTCCAACGCGATCCGCCGTGACACCAACCGAGCGGCCGTCGCGGTAGGTGTCGCCGTCCTCGGCCCAGTCGCCGCCGTGGTGTCATTCGTCCGCGAACCGGCACCGTGGCGAATCTACGGCGAAGCCCGAGCCGAGGACGGGACGACCTACTGCTTCGCCGAATCGAGCTTCCTCCAGGGCCAGATGCTGATCCTTGCACGGGTGCGGACGGAAACCGTCTTTACCCGCACCCTCGACCCGTTGACCACGACGAACGGCGACATCCCTCGCAGTTACCTGCGGATCGTCCGCCCGGCCGGGTGTACGGACGGGTACGGGCAGGTGCGACTCACCGAAAGCGGGTGGGTACTCGGCCTGCGAAGTGACAACCGCTGTTTCTTCGCCTACGACCGCAACACGGGTCAGGTGCATGGGAACACGGCGGTCGAGCAACTGTCGCCCTTCCTGGCACTGACCGACACCGACGAACTGCACGAGCCGGACGTGGCGAGCATCGCGTCGGCGATGGCAAAAAGCCAGAGGGGGGCACTGACACCGGAGGCGCTCCGCGAGGCGCTGGGTCATACCAACCCGCACGTCCGAGAAGCGGCGGCACAACTGCTCACGAACGCGAAGTGACGGGGCACGCCGGATGCTCGCTCCGCACGGCGGCACCTACTTCTTCTCCGCCGCCCGCCGCAGGACGGTGTAGTTGTTCCGCGCTTTGTTGTCGAAGTTGGCCGGCCGGTTGCCGCTGTACACGATGCGGATCTCGTCCCCGTCGATCTCGTAGAGGCCGCGGTAGTTCGTGCCGAAGTCGATCTCCTTCGGCGTCTTGTCCGGGTCGATCTTCATCACCCACTTCGACCCCGGCCCGACGCTCCCCACCCCCTTCGACCACATGGTCCGGTCGTCGTCGAACGTCCAGGTGTGCCGGCCGGTCTCGCCGTTCGACTCCACCTCCCATTTCCCGACGAACACCTCGGCGTCCGGCCGCTTCTTCTTCAACTCCTTCGGCACCGGGGCGGCGGTGGCGCTCAGCACCACGACCACGGCGAGCAGAACGGCGGTGAATCGCATGGCGGCACCTCGCGGGTGAGTATTAACATACCGCACCGGCGGGCGTGGCGAAAGTCGGCGGGAACCGCCGCTCGCGGCCGGGCGTCGGAGTGGGTAAGATGAGAGTCACCCCGCCGTACTCGGACACGTTTGACATGCCTGCCGAACCCCGCCCGGTTGACCGTCGCAACTTCCTCCGGGCCACCGCCGCCGCGGCCGGCACGCTCGGCTTGAGTGCCGCCAGTTATGCGAAGGTGCCCGGCAGCCTCACCCGCGTGAACGTCGGGTTCATCGGTTGCGGCGGGCGTGCCCAGGCGCACATGAACCTGATCGCGAAGATGGCCCTGGACAACCGCGGCGTGTCCCCGATGGCCGTGTGCGACGTGTGGGACGGACTCGACGAGCAGTACGAACACTCCTTCGGCGGCAGTTCCACCATGCGGCGGTACTCGCAAGGGTTGTACCCCGCCGCCAGCAAGTGCGGGCTGAACCCGGCCGACAAGAAGCGGGTGGTGAAGGACTACCGCCGCCTGTTGGAACTGAAAGACGTGGACGCGGTGTGCATCAGCACGCCCGACCACTGGCACGCCCGGCAGACGCTCGACGCCTTCGCGGCCGGCAAGGACGTGTACGTGGAGAAGCCGATGACCCGCACCGCCGCCGAAGCGGTGGCGGTCTCGGACGCCGCGGCTCGCTTCAACCGCGTGCTGGCCGTCGGTGTGCAGAGCCTCGCTGATCCCGTGTGGAAGACGGCGAACGACCTGATCGCTGCCGGTCGCATCGGGCAAGTGAGTCACGCCAGCGGCGGGGCGTTCCGTAACGACGCCCGCGGGCAGTGGCGGTTCTACCGCACCGTTCATCAGATGTCGCCCCGCACGGTGGACTGGGACCTGTTCCTCGGCCACCGCTTCGAGGTGAACGGCGTGCCGCTCGGCCCGACCGCGGCCGACAAGCCGTTCGACAGCACCACCTTCGCCCAGTGGCGGTGCGAGCGGGCCTTCAGCGGCGGACCGTTCACCGACCTGCTGACGCACCACGCGACCCGCCTGCTCGCCGCGACCGGCTGGCGGAACCCCGTCCGCGTGACCGCCGCCGGCGGGCTGTTCGTGGAGCACGACGGCCGCACCGTGCCGGACGTGGGCACGCTCGCAATCGATTTCGATTCCGCCCACCTGCTGCTGACGAGCACCACGGCCAGCGCGTACCCGGTCGAAGAGGTGATCCGCGGGCGGAACGGGGCGATCAAGTTCGTGAAGGGCGGGCTGCAAGTGATCAAGGACGACCCGCACGGCGGGGCGGGCCTGCCGCCGCGGCTGGAGCGCGAGGTGCCGCCGGCCGAGGTGGTGCGGGTGGAGGTGCCGAAGAACGAGACGGAGGGCCTGTGGGAGAACTTCCTGGCGTGCGTGCGGACCCGCGACCGCGGGACGCTGTGCGGGCCGGAGTTGGGCACAGCGGCGGTGGTGCTGGCCGACCTGGGCTTACGCAGTTTCGACGAGGGGCGTGCCTTCGGCTGGGACGCCGAGCGCCGCGAAGCGGTGCCGGCGGACGCGAAGTGGTTGGCAGCGAGGAAGCGAACGGCGTAGGGTGGTCACCCAAGAAACGAGTTAGATCGTGGTCTTGAGGAACGGAAAAACTTCGTTCTAGCTCAACCTCTGGAGTTCACGTGTCCCATCTCCCTCGACTTGCCCCTCCTCCGCCTGTGCGAGGTTTTCCTTCCGAGATCAAGAACGCCTTCGACCAACTCCGGGCTGACGTAATTCATCTTGCACTCAAGCTGACACTTTTCAGGTCCGCATTCCTGACACCTGAGAACCGGGGAGTGCTGTTCGACCGCACCGGAGACGCGTTCTGGCTCATCGAAGATTCCGTCGCGGTTGACATTACGATTTCGGTTGCCCGGCTGATGGACCCACCGGGCACTGGAAAGCATGCGAACCTTACCCTGAGATACTTGTTTGATCTGATCGAAAAGCACGGCAATGCCCCCGAACTGCTCGCCCAAGTTCAGGTTCGATATCAGGCACTGGATTCGATTCTCAGCTCTATCAAAATGATGAGGGACAAGGTCTTGGCCCACCGCGACCGGACGGCCGCAATCGAAACGCCGCTGAACTTAAACCTGACAGAGGACGACATCATCCGCGTTTGCGATGAATTCAAGGGGATCATGAACGACGTCGAAACGTACTTTGAGAGATCGAGCGTTCTCTACGATTTTCATGGGGCGACTGGAAGCATCCCGCACTTGGTGACGATTCTCAACCGTGGGATTGTGGGCATGGACGAGGATTTGAAAAAAGAGTGGGCCCGGCATCTCCCCCCGACAGAAGGATACGGGGAGGTGCAATAAGCACGTTGAATCGAACGGTGACGGGGTTCCGTATGCAATCCTGGAGTGTGTCCTGAGTACCGCCTTCTACTCGGTCATCCAGTTCTGCCCGGACGCGGCCCGCCAGGAGGCGGTGAACGTGGGGGTGGTGCTGTTCGATACGCACACAGGCTACGTCGACGTGAAGTTCACCCCCACCGCCGAGCGCGTCCGCAAGTTCTTCGGCAACGTGATCGATTCCACGCAGTTGAAAGTCCTCGGCGAGTCTGTGCAGCGAATGTTCGAGCGCGACAAGCAACTGCTCGCGTCGGCGGACGGCTTCCGCGCATACGGTGAACGTCAGGCCAATGAGTTGCGGTTCACCCCGCCTCGAAAGATCGCACTCGGACACCCGCAGACCATGTTGGAAGCGATGTATCTGCGACTGGACGCATCACCGCAGTGAGAGAAGACAGAGAGCCACCTCCCCCGTTGCAAGGTGGTTTCCACAACTCGCGTCGCAGCCCGAATTCGCCATAAGTCCTTGCGGGGCATAGGATCTTTAAGTCGCAGGAAATGGTTTTCGGTTGCGGTGGGGGGAGGTGGCTTGAACCATCGGCTCGGAACCGTTGCCCGCTACTTCGGCACAATTCTCGGCACCTCAGTTGCACTGCGGCGACATCGGCCGTATTTTCGGGTCGGATTGCCCGCATCCGCGGACGGATGCCCGTTCCCCGCGCAGCCGGAGCCTCCCAACGTGGCAAGTCTCACCGCGGCCTACCCTGGGTTCCGCACCCCCATCCCAACGCAGGCCGCCGGCATCGGGAATCTTCCCCCCAAACTGTTCGACGGCTACACCCCGCACCCGTCCGCGTGGGACGAACTGTTCACCCACAGCGTCGCCCCGCACCCGCACTGCGAAACGCTCGTCGAACGCCTCGGCGGGTTACACCTGAACGAGTTCCAGTCGAAGCGGGCGAGCGCCGACCTGGCGTTCGTGAATCAGGGCATCACCTTCAGCGTGTACGCCGACCAGCGGGGCGTGGAGAAGATCTTCCCGTTCGATCTGATCCCCCGGACCATCCCGGCGAGCGAATGGTGCGGCCTGGAAACGGGCCTGATCCAGCGGGTGCGGGCGCTGAACCTGTTCCTGCACGACGTTTACCACGACCAGCGGATTCTGAAAGAAGGCGTCATCCCGACGGAGCTGGTGCTGGGGTCGAAGGGCTACCGCAAGGAGATGATCGGGTTCACGCCGCCGGGCGGGGTGTACGTCCACATCTGCGGGACCGACCTGATCCGCGACACCGACGGGCAATTCCTGGTGCTGGAGGACAACGGCCGCACGCCGAGCGGGGTGAGCTACGTGCTCGAAAACCGGGCGGTGATGAAGCGGGTGTTCCCGCAGTTGTTCCACGACATCCGGGTGAAGCGAGTGGAGGACTACCCGCGGCAGTTGCGGGAGGCGCTGTCGTCGGTCGCCCCGGCGGGTGCCGACGCCCCGCCGTGCGTGGTGGTGCTGTCGCCGGGGCAGTACAACTCGGCGTACTTCGAGCACAGCTTTCTGGCACGGCACATGGGCGTCGAACTGGTGTTCGGGGCCGACCTGTTCGTTCACGACGACGTGGTCTACCTGAAGACCACCCGCGGGCCGCAACGGGTGGACGTGATCTACCGCCGACTCGACGACGACTTCCTCGACCCCGAAACGTTCCGCCCCGACAGCCTGCTCGGCGTGCCGGGGTTGTTCCGGGCGTACCGCGCCGGCAACGTGACGCTGGCGAACGCGGTGGGAACCGGCGTGTGCGACGACAAGGCGGTCTACCCGTACACGGAAGACATGGTGCGGTTCTACCTGGGCGAAGAGCCGATCATGCGGAACGTGCCGACGTACATCTGCGACCGCCCGGACGACATGGCCTACACGCTCGCCAACCTGGACAAACTGGTGGTGAAGGCGGTGAACGAGAGCGGCGGGTACGGCATGCTCATGGGGCCGTACAGCACGGCGGCGCAGCGGGCCGAGTTCGACACGAAGATCCGGGAGAACCCGCGGAACTACGTCTCCCAGCCGGTTGTAACGCTCAGCACCTGCCCGACCTGGACGGAAGAAGGGGTTGCACCGAGGCACGTGGACCTGCGGCCGTACATTATTACGGGAAGCAGCACGTGGGTGCTGCCCGGCGGCCTCACGCGAACCGCCCTGGTGAAAGGGAGCCTGGTGGTGAACAGCAGCCAGGGCGGGGGCAGCAAGGACACGTGGGTCTTGGAGTAGGTGGTGGAGATTTCGCCCGCAGACGAGTCGACCACCCCTCCTCTCCCCTGCGGAGCGGG
>JANNDF010000643.1:0-2285 GCA_031387445.1 Planctomycetia bacterium | reverse complement strand
CACACCGGCCGTCAGGTGGGGAGCAGATCGGCGACCAGTCGCAAACTCCCGGCGACGACAAGCCACCAAGTCGTCGCCGGGAGCTTGCGACCGCGCCCCCAACGCACCAGTAACGTTCACCCCCCGCACCCCGGCCCGTCGCCGGCCACCGCCTCGGCCATCACCTTCAGTTGGATGACGCTCCGCTCCTGCTCCTTCTCCAGGTACGCCCGGCCCTTCTTGATGTTCACGTGGTCCCACGGCAGCTTCTCGCCCATCGGCCGCTCCCGCTGGCTGTAGAAGCCCACGTCGATGCCCAGGTCGTCGAACACCTTCCACCACAGGCCGGCGTTGAAGCACTCTTTCCACCCGTCCATGCGGGCGCCCCGCTTCCACGCCTCGTACAGTGCCGGTGACACCCGCCTGTCACCGCGGGTGAGAATGCCTTCGAGCAGGCTCGTCTCGATGTCGTGCTGCTTGATCTTCACCACCCCCTTGATCGTCTTCTGGCGGTGCAGGTAGTCGCCCGCCCAGCGGAAGTACTCGCGGGTCTGCATGCCGTTCCACTGGTACGGCGTGTGCGGCTTGGGCACGAAGTTGGACACGCTCGCCGTCACCTCCTTGTACCGCCCGGTGGCCTCCTTGCTGATCTGGCAGATCCGTTCGGCCATCTCGACGATGCCGTCGAGGTCCACGCTCCGCTCGCCCGGCAGCCCGCACAGGAAGTACAGCTTCACCTTCTGCCAGCCGTGCTTGAACGCCTCGCGGCACCCTTCGTACAGGTCGTCGTTCTTGATCCGCTTGCGGATCTGCTCCCGCATGTCGTCGCGGGCCACCTCCGGGGCGAGCGTGAGACCGGCCTTCCGCACCCCTTGCATCAGCTCAGGCAGCGACCGCAGTTGGTGGTTGATCCGCAGGCTGGGCAGGCTCACGTTCACCCCGAGCGGGTTGAACACCTCGTGCATCCGCTTCACCAACTGCTCGAAGTGCGGGTAGTCGCTGGTGGAGAGCGAGAGCAGGCTGATCTCGTTGGTGCCGGTGTTGCGGTAGCTGTCCAGCGCGCCCTGCACGATGGCCTCGACGCTGCGGAACCGCATCGGCCGCTTGATGGTGGTGCTCTGGCAGAAGCGGCACTGGTGCGGGCAGCCCCGCATGATCTCGATGGCGATGCGGTCGTGCGGCGTCTGTACGAACGGCACGACGGGTTTCGTGGGTAGTGGGATGCTGTCGAAGTCGCAGTCGATGGTGCAACTGGCGATCTCGGCGGGCACGTCCGAGCGGGTCCGCGTCACGCTGGCGATGGTGCCGTCGGGCATGTAGTCGAACGTGTAGAAGGCCGGGGCGTAGGCCCACGCCACGCTCCCCACCACCTCGGCCAGCATGTTCATCCGCCGCCGGTGCGTGTTGTCGCCGTCGCGGAGTGCCTGTTCCTTCAACTCAATCCACTTGTTCATTACCCACGGCAGGCTCTGTTCGCCGTCGCCGATGATGAACAGGTCCACGAACGGGGCGAGCAACTCCGGGTTCTGTGCCCCCGGCCCGCCGGCGATCACCAACGGGTCGGTGACGAGCCGCTCGTCGGAGAAGTGCGGGATGCCGCCGAGGTCGAGCATGTTCAGCACGTTGGTGTACGCCACCTCGTACTGCAAACTGAACCCGACCACATCGAACTGGTGCAGGGGGGTGAACGTCTCCAACCCGTACAGTGGCAACTTGTGCCCCCGCATCACCGCTTCCCAGTCGAGCCACGGGGCGAACGCCCGCTCGCACGCCCACTGCGGGTCGCGGTTCATGATCGTGTAGAGCACCTGCAACCCGTGGTGGCTCATGCCGATGCTGTAGGCGTCGGGGAAGCAGAGGCAGAGCTTGCCGCGAACCTGCGAGTGATCCTTGGGCGTGCTGTTCACCTCCCCGCCGGTGTACTGAGCGGGCGTCTTCACGCGGGGCAACAGCCGCAGGGCTTCGTTCTTCAGCGCTGTGTTCGTCATGACACTTCCGGGATCAGTGGTCGTACCGAATATGGTAGCAGAGCTGGGTTAGCCACGAGGCAACGCCGAGCGCGAACGTGATCCAAAAACGACAGCGGGAGAGGGGTCACCTCTCCCGCCGCGGGGTGCGAAGCCGGGGTTAACCTCTCCACCTGGGACACCGAACGCTCACGGACCGGCCGATGCCCGGCATGCTCAAGCAGCATCGGTCTGGTACAACCCCCCGGGTCGTGGTTCCGATGGGGGTTTTGCATGCCGGGCATCGGCCGGTCCGGGAGCGGTAGGTGTCCCAGGTGGAGAGGGTAAACCCGGCGTCGC
>JANNDF010000633.1:0-5354 GCA_031387445.1 Planctomycetia bacterium | reverse complement strand
GGCTGGTTACGCCCGCACCACCAGCCCGTTCACGCGGGCCGCTCGCCATGACACCGACTGCCGACCTGCTGGACAAGAAGGAAACCCGCATCCGCCGCATGTTCGGCAGCATCGCCCCGTGGTACGACACGCTCAATCACCTGCTCAGCCTGAACGTGGATACCCACTGGCGGAAGGCGCTGACGAAGCTGGTGCCCCCCACCCCCGGCAGGCCGGTCCTCGACTTGTGTACCGGCACCGGCGACCTGGCATTCGCGTTGGACAAAGCGGCCGGCGGCAAGTGCCCCATCACCGGGTCGGACTTCGTGCCGGAGATGCTGACCATCGCCCGCAAGAAGTGCGACAGGCGGAAGGCGAGCGACCGCATTCGGTTCGTCGAAGCGGACTCGCAACAGCTCCGGTTCGAGTCGGACCACTTCGACCTGGTGACGGTGTCGTTCGGGCTGCGGAACGTGACCGACACGGACAAGGGGCTGGCCGAGATGGTGCGGGTGGCGGCGGTGGGGGGACGGGTGGCGGTGTTGGAGTTCAGCCGCCCGCGGGGGAAGGTGCTCGGCCCGCTCTACCAGTGGTACTTCCGCCGGGTGCTGCCGCGGGTGGGCAACCTGCTGGCGAAGAACGACGACAGCGCGTACAAGTATTTACCCGAGAGCGTACTGACGTTCCCCGACGGCGAGGAACTCGCGGCGAAGATGCGAACGCACGGGCTGAAGGACGTGTGGTTCAAGCCGCTCACGTTCGGCATCGCCACGCTGTACGTCGGTAGGAAGTAGGTGCCGCCTGCCGGGTGGCACTCACCACAGTCGTTGCACGCCATACTGGTCGAACACCACGTCCACACTGACCAGCGGAACGTTCTCGACGAGCGCCTGGGCCGCGATTAAACGGTCGAACGGGTCGCGGTGGTGGAAGGGAAGAGAGATGGTTCGCTCGTAGTGTCGGGGTTCGGCGGGCAGAATGGTGAACCCGTTGTCGAAGATGGCCTCCTGGACGAACACCGCGAACGGCACGGTGATGATCGGGCGCTGCAAGGCGAGCTTGATGGCCACCTCCCAGTAACTCGCCGCGCTCACAAGAATGGTGTTCGCCGGATCTTCGATGGCCGATCTCGCAACGGCCGAAAGGTTGGGGCTGGTGAGGTAGAACCAAACCAGGGTGTGGGTGTCGAGCAGCAGCTTCACGGCATGTACTCCGCGAAGTCGGCCAGGTGGCTGTCGTCATCGAGGTCGATCAGCATCTTCCCTTTGCCGCGGCCGTACACTGGCACCCCCTTCGGCGGCGGGTCGGCCAACAGTCGGGCGACCGGCTTGCCCCCGCGGGTGACGATCACCTCCTCGCCGGGACGGAGGGCGTCGATCACCTCCGTCAGGTTCGCCCGCACTTCGTCTTCGGTCAGAGTCTGTATCGCGTGACACCTCTGCTGGGATTGTACCCGATCGTCACCGAATCACGAACCCCGCCACGCCTTCGGCATCCCGATCGAACACGTCTTCGCCGGTGATGTAGTCCGCCATCCGTGTCCGCACGTCGGCCAGGAACGCCAGCACTTCGGCCGGTTCGCCTTCGGCCAGCAGTTCCACCCGGCGGTCCGGCAGGTTCCGCACCCACCCGGCCACCGCGTACCGCCGGGCGATTCCCGCCGCACTCGCCCGGAACCCGACCCCCTGCACCTGTCCGGAGTAATACACCAGCTTGGTCATTCCGCGTCCCCCGAGGGTGTCATGCGTCGTCTCATCAGCTCCGGTTCGCCGTTCGAGCAGCAGATCGGGTACTCGCGGGCGGTCGTGTCCGGCGAGTGGGTGTTCGTGTCCGGCACCACCGGGTTCGACTACCGCACCATGACCATTTCCGACGACCCGGCCGAGCAGACCCGCCAGTGCTTCCGCAACATCACCGCGGCACTCGCCGAGGCCGGGGCCACACTCGCCGACGTGGTGCGGGTGAAGTACATCCTGCCGAACGCCGGCGATTTCGCCACCTGCCAGCCGGTGTTGGGCGAACACTTCGGCGCCATCCGCCCGGCCGCCACCATGGTCGTCGCCGGCCTGCTCGACCCGCGGATGAAGATCGAGATCGAAGTGACCGCCCACACCCCGCGGGCGGCGTGAGCGGTCGTACATTACACACTCTTCGCCCCGGAGGACGTTTCTTGCCGCCTGCCAGTGTCGAACTGCTCACGCCCGATTTGCCCCGTGGCGGTTTCCGCGTCGCCGTGTTCGACTTCGACGGCACCGTGTCACTCCTCCGCGAGGGGTGGGCGCGGGTGATGGCCGACATGGGGGTGGAACTGCTCGACGACCCGTCGGCGTTCGCCTTCCTCGAACTCGAAATGCTCATGCTCAGCGGCAAGCCGTCCATCATCCAAATGGAGCGGCTACGGGCCATCGCCCTCGAGCGGGGCCAGTCGTCGCCCACGGGCACGGACCTGCTCGCCGAGTTCAACCGCCGGCTGACCGCGCTGACGGAAGACCGCCTGAACAGCCTGGTGAACGGCACCGACCCGCCGGAAGCGTGGACCGTGTCCGGCACGCACGACCTGCTGACCAACCTGCGGGACCGCGGGGTGACGCTGGTGCTGGCGAGTGGCACGCCGATGGATGCCGTGCGGGCCGAGAGCGAGTTGCTGAAGCTCACCCCGTTCTTCGAGGACCGCGTGTTCGCCCCGGACGGCGCGTCGGGCGAGTTCACCAAGCAGGCGGTGATCGCCGGGCTGGGCGTGAGCGGCCGTGAGCTGATCGGGTTCGGCGACGGCTACGCGGAGACGGTGGAGGTGAAGCGGGTGGGCGGGGTGGCGGTCGGGCTGGCAACCGTGGAAGCCGGCCGCGGCGGGCTGAACCCGGTCAAGCGGCGGATGCTCATCGACCTGGGGGCCGACCTGATCCTGCCGCACTACGACCCGGCCGGCGAACTCGCCGCGTGGCTGTTCGGGGAGACGGAGGCCGTGAACGAGTAGCGGTGGATGAGCCGCCCCCCCTCTCCCCCGCTCCGCAGGGGAGAGGGGGGGCGGTTGGTGCTCCTCTGGGGCGTTATTCATGGTGCACGTCGCCCTCTGGGAACCGGAAATCCCGCCGAACACCGGGAACGTCGCCCGGCTGTGTGCGGCCACCGGCACGCGGCTACACCTGATCGGCCGACTGGGGTTCCGCACCGACGACAAGAGCGTGAAGCGGGCCGGCCTGGACTACTGGCCGCACGTCGATTGGGTGAAACACGCCACGTTCGATGACTTCCTGGCGGCGGTCGCTCCGGCTCGCATCTGGGCCGTCGATAACCCCGCCCTGACGAACTACACCCAGGCCGCGTTCGCCGACGGCGACGTGCTGCTCTTCGGCAGTGAATCGAAAGGACTGCCGGCGGCGGTGCGGGAGGCGTTCGCCGAGCGGTTAATCGGCATTCCCATGACGACCGCTGCCGTCCGCAGTCTCAACCTGGCTACCGCCGTCGGCGTCGTGTTGTACGAAGCGCTCCGACAAATCGAGCGGTGGTAGCCGCCCCTCACCCCCACCGTCACATCGCGGTGATGCCGGCCGCGGGAAACGGCCGAAGTTCGCCCGGCACCGGGAGGGCGAGCGTATGGCCGTGATCACTTCGACAACAGCGGCGGTCGTCGCCGTTCCCACGCTCGAACTGCTCTCCGCGTTCGTTCACGACGAACTCTGTCGACTCGATCACCTCGACCCGGCCCAAACGCCTCTGCGAAAGACCGCGCTCGTCCGCCGCGGCAAGACGTGCGGGCTGGTGTTTCACGTCGAAGGCCCGCGGTTGCTCCGCACGTCGGCGGTCTGGTCGGCCGACGAAGCGCGGGTGATCGTGTACGACTCGACCGGCAAACGGGTGCGGGAAGTGAAGCTGAGCGAGTCGCCGGCGGTCGGGTGAGGCCGTGAACCCGCCGGCGGGCGTTCGTATCTTGAAGGGATACGCCACCGGAACTCCGCCAATGCTCGACGCCGCTTTCATTCGCGACAACCTCGACGCCGTCAAAGCCAACTGCACGAACCGCAACGTCACCGCCGACGTGGACGCCGTCATTCGCCTGGACGACGAGCGGAAGAAGTTGCAGCGGCAGGCCGACGACCTGAAGGCCAAGCAGAACCAGATCACCGAGGGGTTCAAGAAGGCCACTCCGGACGAGCGGGCGAGGTTGAAGGAGGAGAGCGGCAAGCTGAAGGAGCAGGTGGCCGCGTTCGAGGTGCAGTTGAAAGAGGTGGAGGTGAAGTTGCGGGCGGCACTCAGCGTCATCCCGAACATGTCGCACCCGAAAGCGCCGGTGGGCACCGACTCAAACGCGAACGTGACGGTCGCCGAGTTCGGCACCAAGCCGACGTTCGACTTCAAGCCGAAGGATCACGTCGATCTGTGCCTGTCGCTCGACCTCGCCGACTTCGAGGCGGGCACGAAGGTGGCCGGGCAGAAGTTCTACTTCCTGAAGAACGAAGCCGTGATGCTGGAACTGGCGCTGGTGCAGTACACGATCAGCAAGCTGGTGGCGAAGGGCTTCACGCCGGTCATCACGCCCGACCTGGCGAAAGTCGAAATCCTCGAAGGCATCGGCTTCCAACCCCGCGACACCGCCGAAACCCGGCAGGTGTACACCGTCGCCGACTCCGACCTCTGCCTGATCGCCACCGCGGAGATCACCCTCGGCGGGATGCACGCCGACCAGATTTTTCCCGAAGACGAGTTGCCGAAGCGGTACGTCGGACTGTCGCACTGCTTCCGCACCGAGGCGGGGGCCGCCGGTCGCGACACGCGGGGCATCTACCGCGTCCACCAGTTCACGAAGGTGGAGATGTTCGCCTTCTGCACGCCCGAGAACTCGGACGCGATCCACGAGGAGATCCGCGGGATCGAGCAGGACATCTTCATCGGCCTCGGCATCCCGTTCCGGGTGATCGACACCTGCACCGGCGACCTGGGCGGCCCGGCGTACCGCAAGTACGACCTGGAAGCGTGGATGCCGGGCCGCGGCAACGGCGGCGACTGGGGCGAGATCACCAGCACGAGCAACTGCACCGACTACCAGGCCCGGCGGCTGGGCATCCGCTATCGGCCGAAGGAGAAGAAGAGCGGCGGGCTGCCGTTCGCGCACACGCTCAACGGCACGGCGGTGGCCTGCACGCGGGCGATCATTGCCATCCTGGAGAACGGGCAGCAGGCCGACGGCAGTGTAATCGTGCCGGAAGTGCTCCGCCCGTGGGTGGGCAAGGAGCGGATCGAGAAGAAGAAGTGAGCTAGATTTTGTAGGGCGGGTCGAGCGGCCGGGGTGACAGGTGCGCTTGGCGACGAACAAATCCGGTGTTCATGACAGGAGCCGGCCGCGACGCCCCGCCGGAACCACCATTGCGGTTCCGGCG
>JANNDF010000632.1:0-5666 GCA_031387445.1 Planctomycetia bacterium | reverse complement strand
GCAGTTCCTTCACCCCCAGGCGGCCGTCGCCGTTGCCGTCGAGCAGTTGGAACAGGTTCGGCACCTGGACGGCGTGGGTGAGGGTGAGGCCGAGCAGGGACGTCTTCTGTTGCAGGGCGAAGTAGCGGTCGAACTCCTCGCGGGTGAGTTTGCCGTCGCCGTCGAAGTCGGCCGGCTCGAACGCCACCCGCAAGAACTGGTACTGCGGGCCGACCAGGTCTTTCTCGGTCAGGTACTTCTTGTCGGCCGGGAACAGGTAGCCGTAGGGGTTGTTGCGGGTGCGGGCGTAGTCGGGGGTGGGGACGGCGGCGAAGTCGATGGTCTGTGTGTCCACCCGCAGCACCACGCGGTCGGTGGTCGTCTGGGCGGGCACTTCCACCCCGCGGCCGAGCAGCTTGGCCGTCGCCTTGCACCCGGCTTGCGTGTCGCCCACTACGAGCGTCACGATGGCGTCCGGCTCGCCCGTCCGCCACGCTTCCAGTTCGGTGGCCGACAGTTTGCCGTCCTTGTTCGTGTCCAATTTCTTGAAGGTGGCTTCGTCGAAGGCGATCTCGTGTTCCGACAGTTCGAAGTCGGGCTTCACGTCGTACCGTTTCAGGAGTGCCTGCACGACGGTGCCGGGTAGGGCGGCCGGGTGAATCTGCACGTCGTCCGGCTGGCGGGCGTTCGGCCCCCCCATGCCGCCGCCCATCATGCCGTCCATCATCCCCGTGCCGGCGGTGCCCAGGCGGGCCGGCTTGAGCGGGTTGGCCATCAACTCGGCCCCGCTGACGGTTTCGTCCTCGTCGGTGTCGAGCGGGATGAGGATCTTCTCCGCCGCCTTCAACTCCTCCTCAGTCAGCTTGCCGTCCTTGTTCGCGTCCAGGCGGGCGAACAGTTCGGGCGTGTACTGGTCGCTCCCGTTCGGGCGGGCGTAGCTCGGGCGGGTCTGGGTGAGCTTGCCCACCTCGGGCGTGTAATACTCGGCGAACTCCTCGAACGTCACCGTGCCGTCGTCGTCGCGGTCGATCACCTCCAGGCTGGGCAGCGCCCCGCTCTGCCCGCGGAAGGCGTACCCGCCGGCGAGCATGGAGCGGAACTCCGTCTTCGAGAACACCAGTTCGCACTCGTACTTGTTCAGGACACCGTCGCCGTCGCGGTCGGCCGCCTTGAACATCTCGATCAGGTGCTTCTCGAATCGCTCGTTCAGCGACCCGCCGGCCACCTGGGTGACGATCCGCACCCGCACCGGCCGCGTTCGGGCGAAGAACACCATCTCGAACGTGTCCACCACCTTCGTCGCCTCACTCCGCTTGAACGGCGGGCCGACGCGGGTGGCCTGGTCGAGGAAGTGCGGGCGGGTGCCGGGGACGAACAGGTCGGCGGTCGGGCCGAACGGGCGGACGGTGAGGCCGTGGGTGGGCGGGGCCGACGGAGCGGCGAGCGAGGCGGCGAGGGCGAGCGCGGGGAGGAGCATGGTGGGTTGGACCTCACCCCCCAGCCTGTTAGCCCGACGCGCGAGCGAGGGACGAGAGGTTCCGGGGGAATGGTGTTGATTGTCGTCGCCAGCCGCCTGTTAGCCCGACGCGCGAGCGAGGGGCCAACCACCTCGCCGAAACACAGCACAGTTTTGCGTCACCAGTCACCTCCCGAACGTCGCACTTTGTCAGGAGAGTCGCGCCAACAAGCCCGACACCTCGGCCTGCCACGCATCTGAGTCTTCGGACTCGGCCCACAGGTCACGCAACTCCGACAGCCGCAGCACGCGCTGGACGGCTCGCCGGGCCAGGGCGATCAACTCCGGGGCTGGTCGCGGCTGGCTCGCCACCCACGCGGACACCTCGGCCGGGAACTTGTCGGCCGGCGAGCCGGCTTGGGCGGCAACGACCTCTGCCGCCGCAATCGCGGCTGAGGCGGTTGGGGCTTCCAGGTAATCATCGTCGGCCTCCGGCACCGCGCTCAGCGCTTGACTGATGGCACTCGAGCCGCTACGGGACAGAGTGGCCACCCAGTCGAGGGCGTCGTCGTTGGCGAAGCTGCCGTGTGCCCACGCTCCCATAGTGCCAATCCTCCGTCGCCGAACAGGTAGTCGGCTGTGTGTCGCCCCCTGAATCTCGTCTCGGCGGTTGGCCACTCGCTCGCGCGTCGGGCTAACAGGAGGTCGGGCGCGGGGGACACTGATTACGCCACCACCTCTTTCACCACCGTTGCGCCCTTCTCGGCGAGCGGGATCGGCCGGCCGACGTTCGACATGTTCTGCTTGGTGTGGTCGAGGCCGAGCGCCGCACACGCGGTCGCCATCAGGTCGGACGTGCTGGTCATCTTGTCTTCCACCGTGGTGCCGTCCTTGCTCGTCTTGCCGACCGCCTGGCCGCCCTTGATGCCGCCGCCGGCCAGCACCGTCGCCCAGGCGTTCGGGTAGTGGTCGCGGCCCTTCCCCTGGTTGATCTTCGGCGTGCGGCCGAACTCGCCCATCCACACGATCAGCGTGTTGTCGAGCAGCCCGCGGTCCTTCAGGTCGGCCATGAGCGCGGCCCACGCCTTGTCGAGCGTGCCACACAGCCGCATGACGGCGGTGAAGTTGTCGCCGTGCGTGTCCCAGTTGCCCAGGCTCACTTCCACGAACGGCACGCCCTTCTCGATCAGCCGGCGGGCGAGCAGGCAGCCCTGCCCGAACAGGCTGCGGCCGTACTTGTCCCGCACCGCGTCCTTCTCTTGCGACAGGTCGAACACCTTGCCGGCGTCCGACTGCATGAGGCGGGTGGCGCGATCATAGGCCGACGTGTGGGCGGCGGAGATGCTGCCGGGGCGGGTGGCGGCGAAGTCGGCGTGCATGCCGCGGAGCAGTTCCATGCGGGCGTCGGCGTGCTCCTTGCTCACGTCGGCCGGGCGCTCCAGGTTCTGCACCTTGAGCGTCTTCTCCACGTCGATCTGCTGCCCTTCGGCCTGGAACACGCCGTCGCCGACCATGAGCGGGGCGTAGTTCGGGCCGAGGAAGCCGGGGCCGAAGGCGTCGTTGTTGAAGAAGCGTTGCGGGGCGATGCTGACGGCGTTCGGCAGTTCGGCCTTCGGGTCGCCCAACTCCTTCGACAGCAGCCCGCCGATGCTCGGGAACTGCACCCCGCCGACGGGCAGGCTGCCGGTTCGCATCAGGTACGTCGCCCGGCTGTGGTCGCCCTCCTTCGTGGACATGCCCCGCAGTACGGCCATGCGGTCGCCGAACTTGGCCATCTCGGGCAGGTGTTCGCCGATCATCAGGCCGGGGGTGTTCGTCTTGATCTCCTTGAACGGCCCGCCGTTGTCGTGGCCCGGCTTCAGGTCCCACAGGTCGATGGTACTCGGCCCGCCGTTCATCCAGAGCAGGATGCACTGGCGTTTCCGCTTCGGGTCGTTCTCGCCGGCTTGCACGAGGTTGTTGAACATGCCGGACACGCCCAGCCCGAGGCCGACGGCGCCGACGCGGAGGAGATGCCTGCGGTGCATGTTGTTCAAGGACATGAGTGGGGTTCCCGGTTGATAGGTGTGGTTCGCCGGCCCCTACGGGGCGTGGTGTATGTCGCCCCCGAGCCCAGGGCTTCCGCCCTGGGCTACGGAAGACGGCCGCTTCGCGGCGTGGGTGTCGGCACTCGATTGCGTCCCGAAGGGACCGCCGTCTGTAGCCCAGGGCGGAAGCCCTGGGGCGCTGATCGCGTCAGTGATTAAAAAGAAACTCCGTGCTGTTCAGCAGCACCCAGAACACGTCGGCCAGCGCCTTGTTCTTGTCGCCGGACGGCCCGCCGCGGTCCACGTAACTGGTGAACTTCTCCTTCTCCTCCGGCGTCGGCTTGCGGGTCAGGGTGGAGTAGAAGAGGGCGTCCACCTTGCCGGCGGAGTCGAGGAACGGGGCGTCGGCGACGGCCGCCAGCACCTCCCCGCGGCTGATGCTGGTTTGGTCCGCCACCAGTTTGCCGTTCATCACGGTGAGGGCTTGCAGGATCGAGGTCTGCGTCTCGAGCGGCTTTTGCGGGATGGGGAACAGGGAGCGGTAGGCGAACCGGCTCATGCCGCCGTTGCCGGGGTCGTAGTACTGCTGGTTCGCTTGCGGGTTGGTCCGCATACCGGTGGCGACGACGAAGCTGTCGTAGATCTGGCTGCCGTTCAGCCCCTTCATGTTCATGCGGGCGAACCGCCGCGGGTCGGCTTGCGTGTCGTCCGTCTGCCGGCTGGTCAGTTGGTAGGCCCGGCTGGCGGTCAGTCCGCGAACGAACACCTTGAGGTCGTACTCGGCGTCGGCGAAGGCGGCGGTCAGCTCGTCGAGCAGCTTCGGGTGGCTGGGCGGGTTGGCGTCGCCCGGTTCGTCCACCGGGTCGAGCAGGCCGACGCCGAAGTACATCTGCCACACGCGGTTCACCATGTTGCGGGCGAACATCGGGTTCTTCGGGTCGAGCACCCAGTCGGCCAGTTCCTGCCGCGGCGACTTCGTGTCGCCCCACTTGGGGGCGGTGCCGTCCATGAACTTGGCCACCACCTGCTTGTTCAGGCCGGGCACCACCAGGCGGTTCTTGTCGTGCTGCGGTTCGAGCGGGCCGACGAAACTGGGGCCGGTGGGGGGCAGCGGGGTGAACTCGGCGAAGAAGGCGGCGAACTGCCAGAACTGGGTGCGGGAGTACGGGGCGAACGGGTGATCGTGGCACTGGGCGCACTCCAGCTTGGTGCCCAGGAACGCCCGCGTGGTGGTCGCCCCCAGGTTCTCCGGCTTGGCCTCGAGCGCCTGGTAGAAGAACTGGATCGCTTGCAGGTCGGGGTCGGTCGTGCCCTGGCCGTTGAACCCGGCCCGCCCGCGGGGGCCGACGCCCACGTCCGCCGTCAGCGTCTGCCGCACGATCTTGTCGAGCGGCTCGTTCGCCATCAGCTTCCGCCGCAGGTACTGCTCGTACTGCTCGCCCAGGTACACCTTGAACTGGTCGGACACCGTCTCCGGCAGCCAGGCGGCCCGCAGGCGGGCGGCGGTGTTGGCCGCGTAGCCGGGTTTGCTCAGCAGCAGGACGACCAGCTTTGCCCGTTTGTCCGGGGTGGTGTCTTCGGCGAACGCCCGCACTTCGGCCACCTTCGGGATGCGGCCGAGCACGTCCAGGTAGACCCGCCGGCAGAACTCCTCGTCGTCGGCGGGCGGGGCGGGGGTGATCTTGCGGGCGGTCCAGTCGTCCGCGATGTGCTTGTCGATAGCGGTGGTGATCCGCCGGACGGCCTTCGGCGTGTCGGATTTGTTCGTGCTCAGCGGCGCATCGCCCGCCCATGCGGCCGAGGTCGCCAGCAGAACCGCCAACCTTGCCCAGGTGCCACGCATAGCCGTTCCCCGTTCGGGAGTCCGGATCGTTACCAAGCTGACGCCGATCAGCCGCCAGTTTAACCCGGCGTGTGACCTACGTCGAAAGGAATGACGCCGCGGAGGGGAGGGGATTTCACCGATGGCCTCCCCGAATGAAGAGGGGGTCGTTGACGGGATTGCTACAGGAAAACAAAAGCCCTCACCCCCGGCCCCTCTCCCTGGGACGGGAGAGGGGTGTTCAATAGAGTCGCTGCACGATAGCCGGTTTGGCGCTACGCTATGGGGATGAGCCACACCACCCGTCTGCGTCGGTCGCCGGGCACGTTCCGGCAACTCACCGGCATCACCCCGGCCGTGTTCGACCAACTGCTGGCCGAAC
>JANNDF010000631.1:0-3884 GCA_031387445.1 Planctomycetia bacterium | reverse complement strand
GTTCGGCCAGCAGTTGGTCGAACACGGCCGGGGTGATGCCGGTGAGTTGCCGGAACGTGCCCGGCGACCGACGCAGACGGGTGGTGTGGCTCATCCCCATAGCGTAGCGCCAAACCGGCTATCGTGCAGCGACTCTATTGAGAGTTCCGCCGGTCCAGTCGAGGGACGAGGTGACGGTGAGCGTGCTGCCGTTCCCCGACGTGACGCTGCTTGACCCCTGGGAGATGGCCCCGCAGTCCACCTCCAACTCGCCCACCGGGAAGCTGTTCGACAGCGTCACCGTGCCGGAGTACGGCATGTTGGTCGGAGGCACCGGGGGCGAGCCGATCTCGACGGGCACGGCTACCAACCCGAAGTGCAGGTGGATGCCGGCGAACGTGTTCTGCCCGCTCGTCACCGTTTGGGCGGGGATGTCGCAACTCGCCGACGAGATGCCGCCGTCGAAGATGAGGTGGTCGTCGGAGTTTGGCAGTTCGGTGGCGAAGTTGGTCGGCCCGTACCCGATCCGCCAGTTGGTCAGGGTGCTGTATGACGGCGTGGGCGGGGGCGGCATTCCCGGCATGCCGGCCGGCGGCGCCCAGACGTAATCGAGCGCGGCCGGCACCTCGCGGGCCTCCAGGAGTTCCAGGCTCAGACGGCCGAAGGTCCGATAGGGGGGCGATTGTTCCGGCTCATCGTGAGTATTCCGTGCCGTGGGGAAAGTGTGCCCGACCGCTGGCGAGCGTGCCAGCGGGTACAGGTTACCCGGTCTGTGCGAGTCGGTTCAAGAGTATTTTCGGCAGTTCGTGACAACACGGCGAGCAACGTGGAACTCCACTGGAAGCGGCCGGGGGATGCCGTCCACGAGGATGGTACGCAGCCCGCCGGTTGATTCCCCAGGGGATGGAGGGAAGTGGTGAGAGCGAGAGTGATCCGCCGGCCTGCCTTCCTCTTGGCCAAGTGCCATTTTCCGCTAACATGATCGGTTCCCACCCCAGAAACCGTGTCGGGGTGTTCCGGGTCCGTCGCCGGGCGTAGTGGGGTCACCCCCAGTTCGACCCGCAAAAGGAGGTCTTGTGTGGCTCTCGTAGACGTCAAAGAGATGCTGGAAGCGGGCGTGCATTACGGGCACCGCGCCAGCCGCTGGAACCCGAAGATGCGGCCGTACATCTACGGCAAGCGGAACCTGATCCACATCATCGACCTCCGGGAAACCGTCCGAGGTCTGCTGCGGAGCTACCGCTACCTGTCCAAGCTGACCGGCACCGGCAGCCTGGTGCTGTTCGTCGGCACCAAGCGTCAGGGCAAAGACATTCTGGAGAAGGAAGCCGCCAAGTGCGGTATGCCGTACGTCAGCGAGCGGTGGCTGGGGGGCACGCTGACCAACTTCAAGACCATCCGCAACCGACTGAACCGCCTGCGGGAGTTGGAAGGCATGTGGCTGCCGCAGGGCGAGAACCCGGCCCGCCACGACATGACGGCGTACATCGCCGGCATGATCACCGAGGCCGGCAAGCTCGACCTGGCGCGGGCGCCGGACAACGCGCCGATCCGCAACTACTCGAAGAAGATGGTGAGCACGCTCAACCGCGAGCTGCTCAAGATCCGCCGCAACTTGCTCGGCATCCGCGAGATGAACCGCCTGCCCGACGCCCTGGTGATCGTGGACCCGAAGCGGGAGCACATCGCGGTGAAGGAAGCCAAGCGGATGGGCATCACCACCATCGCGCTGATCGACACCGACAGCGACCCGGACACCATCGACCTGCCGATTCCGGGCAACGACGACAGCATCCGCGCCATCGAAGTGGTGGTGGGCAAGCTGGCCGACGCCGTGCTCGAGGGCCGCGCCGCCCTGCCGCCGGAACAGCAAGGCAACTTCAAACAGCAACCGCCCCGCCAGCAACAGCAAGGTCGCCCGGCGAACCCGGCCCCGGCCGGCGTGTCGTAACACCGTAGGTGCCACCTGCCGGGCGGCACTTTTGTAGCCGGGGTCTGTGACCCCGGTCCCGGCCTCTCAGAGGCCGGCTACAGCAAGAGTGCCGCCCGGCAGGCGGCACCTACTCAATACATGCACCCGGAGCCTTGAGGCCGACATGAGCCAGATTTCCGCCGCCGCCGTGAACGAACTCCGCAAGCGGACGGATCGCCCGCTGATGGAGTGCAAGAAAGCCCTGGGTGAAGCCGGCGGCGACCTCGACAAGGCGGTGGACATCCTCCGCAGTTGGAACAAGAACCTCGGCGTCAAGCGGGGCGACAACGAGACCGCCGAGGGCCGCGTGGCCGTCCTGATTCAGGGCGACACCGCCGCCATCGTCGAACTCCGCTGCGAGAGCGCGCCGACCGCCAAGAACGACCTGTTCGGCAAGCTGGCCGAGGACGTGGCCAAAGCCGTCATCGAGCACAGCCCGGCCGACGTGGCGGCACTGATGGCCATGCCCGCGGTGACGAACCGCCTGGAAGAGACGGTCGGCCTGATCCGCGAGAAGATGGTCATCCACCGCTTCACCCGCCTGACCGGCGGCGTGTTCGGCTTCTACGTCCACCACGACCTGATGGGCGGCGCACTGGTGCAGTGCGGCGGCACCGCCAAGGCGGACGAACTGCTGAAGGACATCGGCGCGCACGTCGTGGCGCTGAACCCGCCGTACTTCACCGCCGACGCCGTCCCGGCGGCCGTGCTGGAGAAGGAGAAGGCGTTCATCGCCGAAGGGATCAAGACCGACCCGAAGAACGCCACCAAGCCGGCCAACATCATCGAGAAGATGGCCGACGGCAAGCTGAAGGCGTGGATGGCCGAGACCGTCCTGGTCGACCAGCCGATGGTGAACGGGGTGAAGTACCCGAACACGACCGTCGGCGACGCACTCAAGAAGGCCGGGCTGACCCCGACCAAGTTCGTCCGCTACCGCGTCGGCTCCGCATAACACACCTAACACCCCCCAACCGGAACGAGATCCCATGCCCCACACGACGAGCGCCTGGAAACGGATGAAGCAGGCGGAGAAGCGGAAACTGCACAACCGGGCCATCATCAAGAAGGTGAAGGCTCAGGTGCGGGCGTTCCTGTCCGCCGTGAAGTCGAGCGACATGACCAAGGCCGCCGACGAGATGAAGAAGGCCGGCCAACTGCTGGACCGCGCCGGGTGCAAAGGGTACATCCACGCGAACAAAGCCAGCCGACTGAAGTCGCGGATGGCCCACCGGCTGGAGAAGGCGGCGAAGTGACTCCTGTCCCCCGCCGGCGAGCCGGGACACGCCCGCGGGGAGGCGATCCTCCAGTTCGGATTCCGTCCGGTCGCCCGACGGCCGGCCGGTGAGCCAATCACTCGGCTCGCATGATGCCTGACACCTCGCACACGCTGCCCGCCTCGACTGCCCCGGACGCCCTCGCGGCGGCGGTGGCCGAACTCCGCGCGAACGTCGCCCGCCTGTCCTCGGCCCTCGTCGCGTCGGCCGGCCAGCACGCCCTTCTGCGGGACGTGTTCCGCCAGACGGTGGCCGACCTGGCCGCCAAACTCGACGACACGGCGACCGCCGCCGACGGGCGGTTAGCGGTCGAGCGACTCCGGGATGAGTGGGGGGCGGTGGTGCGGGCGGCGGACGAGCGGCTGGCCGCCGGGCGGGTGGAATGGGTCGGCCTGGGCGTGCCCGGCCCGTACCGCCTCACCTCCCAGCCGTGCACCTACGAGCAGTTGCAGCGGCCCGAGTTCCGCCGGTGGGCCGACGAAATCAAGCACGGCGGAATGGTCCAGCGGAAACTGTGGGAGTGGTGCTTCATCGCCGAGGCGCTGCACGAGCGCGGGCTGATGGCCCCGGGGAAACGTGGCCTCGGCTTCGCCGTCGGCACCGAACCGCTGTCCGCCCTGTTCGCCGCCCGCGGGTGCGAGGTGCTGGCCACCGAC
>JANNDF010000630.1:0-1826 GCA_031387445.1 Planctomycetia bacterium | reverse complement strand
TCTCCATGACCGGCGGGACGCCGGTCCCACCCATTTACCCCAGCACCTCGTTCAGCAGGGGCGGTTGCTTGCCGAACTTGGCGGCGAACTCGTCGCGGGTGGGCACCAGCCGCACCTTCACCTTGCTGTCGTGGTGGAGTGCGATGTCGGCGAACTTGTGGTCGAGGAACGGGTTCTTGAACCGCTCGACCGTCTGCTCGGCGAACCGCAACGGCTGATCCACCCGCCCTTCCAGCGTCGGCACGATCTCCTCGCTCAGCAGCCGCCACAGCCACGCCCCCAACTCCGGGTCGTTCACCGCGTCGCGGACGATGGCAAACCCCCGCGGTTTCGCCTTGATGAGCAGCGCCGTGTGCGCCGCGTTCAGGATGCGGACCTTGCGCAGAAAGTACGGGGTCACGTCGGCGGTGCGGGTGATGGCCGGGTGCGTGAGGGTGAACGCCGCCTTCGGGTGGTCTTCGAGCGCCCAGAAGGCGAACGGCTCGGCGACGATCACCATCGGGTCGGTGGCGAGCAGCGGGTGGTCGGCCGGCGTGCCCGTCACGATGCGATCGACCAGCGTGTGCAGGAACGGCGTGCGGACCAGCCAGCCGAGGAAGGCGTCCGGGTGGCCCCAGTCGTCGGCCATCTTCAGCAGCAGCGCTTTCAAGATGCCGGCGTTGCCCTCGATGAGTTCGCACGGCACGACCGTCGGCGGCGGTTGGTTCGCCTCCCAACGAGCCTTCAACACCGCCAGCAACTTCGCGGGGAAGCTCTTCGGCACGGCGTCGGTGGGCGAGTCGGCATCGTCCAGTTTGAAGCCGGCTTCGGTGGTGTTCGACAAGATGGTGTGCAACTGCGGACTGCGGGCGAACGCCAGCACTTCGTCCCACTGCGTGCCGGCGTGCAGTGCCCGGCTCACGCTCTCACACGCCTCCACACGGTCGATCACTTCGCCCTTCTCGAACCCGCGGACGACGACGTGATACTTCCCCTGCTGGGCGTTCAGCCCGCCGGCCCGCCCGTCGCCCGTACTCTGCACGATGACCACCCGCCCGACGTTCTGCCCCTGCGTGTTGCCGTGGTGGATGAACAGGTCGGCGAACGCCCGCAGGAACCGACCGGAGCCGAATTGCAGGACCGTTTCGGGGAGCGCGGACATGGGCTATCATCCGAGGGAGTGAGGGGGTGTTGTAGGTTCGCCGCGAGGCGGAGACGAGCGGGGCGGGGCGCGCTCGTCTCCGCCTCGCGGTTAACCTTTGCCCGCCCCGCACGGTTCGCACATTGCGACCACGGACGCACGCCATGTGGACCTTCTGCCGGCCCACCGACCGCCGCCTGCTGGCCACCCGCCTGCGGCAGGCCAACCAGCCGCTCAGCTACCCGTACCGCGGGTGTACGCGGTCGGACCAGTCGCCGCCGGGGTACGTGTGCGACGAGTACCGCGTGGCCGTTGGTGTTGGCCCGGAGGCGTTCGCCGCGGCGGTGGCCGCGCTGCGCAGGTGGGCACAGTTCCCGCCCGGCTGGGTGATCGTGGACCCGTGCGACGCGCCCATTCGGGAAGGTACGGTGGTCTCGGTCGCCGCCCGCGTGTACGGCGCGTGGTGGGTGAACGCCTGCCGGGTGGTGGAGGTGATCGACGAGCCGACGCGGTTCGGGTTCGCGTACGGCACGCTGATGGGGCACGTCGAACAGGGTGAAGAGCGGTTCCTGGTGGAGCAGTCGGCCGACGGGGTGGTGTGGTACGGCATCCGCGCCCACTCCCGCCCGCGGTACTGGCTGACGAAGCTGGCGTACCCGCTCGCCCGGTTGGCGCAGAAGCGGTTCGGCCGCGACTCGATGGCGGC
>JANNDF010000628.1:0-14287 GCA_031387445.1 Planctomycetia bacterium | reverse complement strand
CGGGGACATCCTGCGGGGGTCGTGTTGGCGAGCGGGGGGCGTCAGCCCCCCGGGTCGGGGGGTGGCGAACACCAGGGGGCTGACGCCCCCCGCTCGCCACCGGTCAGCAGAATCAGCTGGCGTTCGGTCGGGCGGGGGCGGCCCAGGGCACGTCCACGCGGGAGTGCGGCGGCTTGTCGGTACCGGCGGTCGCGTCGTAGGCGGCCCGCGGCTGGTCGCCCAGTTGGGCCAGGTCGCCGACCGCCACCCGCGGGTACTCGCGGTACACCACCAGATCGTCCGACAGGGTGGCGGGGATGAACTCCACGTCCGGGTTGGCGTCGCCCATCAGCCGGCGGAGTTGGTCGCCGGCCGGCCCGTCCGGGGCGGCCAGGATGGTCGCCTCCACCTGCGGCTTGACCATCGGGGTGATGCCGGGGGCGGCCGCCGTGTGCGCCTCCTCCAGCACGGTCAGGCAGTCGTTCCCGCTGCCGCGGTAGCGGGCGAGCGCCTCGGCCGGGTCGGCCTTGCCCAGGCGGGCGTCCACGAACGCGCGGGTGGCGGTCGTCAGCAGGTCGCGGAAGCGGGGCAGGCGGTCGGCCTTCAGGCACACGTTCACCAGCCCGTGGAACTTGCGGTCCAGGTCGGCCTGGAGGCCGGTGTCGAACGCCTTCACCTCGTCGGCCGGCAGGTCGGCGATGAACAGGTCGGCGGCCGACGACAGGTCCGGGCAGCCGACCGGCAGCACGTACGCGCCGGGTTCGGCGTCCGGGTCGTTGGTCGGGGCGGCCGCCAGTTGATCGGCCAGTTCGGTCAGGCGGGCGCGGCAGAAGGCGACGTCGCGGTTGTATTCGGGCAGGCCGTCCCGCAGTTTGCGGAACAGGGAGACGGCGGCCGACAGGCGGATGGCCCGGTACCGCTGCCGCGGGTAGTCGCGGAGCAGGGCGGTCAGCTCTTGCGTGACGCCCGCCCGCCGGCCGACCAGCGAGAAGCCCGACCCGGCCAGGGCGCCGATGAGCGGGAACAGCTTGCCGAACGTGACCGTCGCCTCGTGCTCCCGCTTCTTGCACTCCGCCTCCAGCACTTCGATGTCGTCGTTCAGCCGCTCGGCGATCTGACTCAGCGCCTCTTCCGCCCCGCCCAGTCGGTATTCCGGCCGCTCGATGAACCCGACGGCGGCGGTGGACAGTTGGCTCTCGATCTCGGTGAGCAGTTTGTTGGCGGTGGTGTCCACGAACCCGCGGAAGGTGGAGTTGCCGGCGCTCCGTTCGGCGTCCGGCTTGCCCACCATCTTGATGAGCTGGTCCAGGCAGTTGACGGCGGCCGTGCTCTCCACCTTCCCGCCCGGCGGGCCGAGGGCGTCGAGGGCGGCGTCGAACGCCGCCTCCGGGCTGCCTCGGAGGGTGTCCTCCATCTCCTTCTTGAACCGGGCGTGGATGGACGCGGAGTCCAGGTGGTAGTTCACCCACTGCTCGTCCAGCCAGCGGCGGATCGGCTCCTTGAGCGCCCCCCCGTCCTTGGCCGACCACCGCCGCAGCACCTGCTGGCACAGGCGGCGGGTGATGGTGGCCATCAGCTCGTACCGCGGCCAGCTCAGGCGGAACACGCCGAACGGCTGTACCGTCGGGCCGGCGTATCGGTCCACCGGGGCCACCTCGCGGACGTAGTCGATCTTCCTCCCGGCCGGGGTGAACAGGTCGAGGAAGGCCGCCCGCGCCATCGCCCCGAGCAGCCGCCGGTGGTCCTTGTCCGTCCCCTTCCGCGGCCACTGCACCAGCCCCACCCGGTCGAACGGCGGGGTGGTGTCGAGGACCGGCGGCTCGCTGTTGTCGAACCGCGTCTGGTACGGGGTGACGGCGTAGTGGCTGAGTTCGGTGAGGGCGGCGTAGGCGTTGGCGGCCGCCTGCCGCGGGGTGCTCTTGTCGGCCGGCGGGACGGCGAACAGGCCGTGGATTTCCGGCTTGCGGTAGCCCACGTTCCGCAGCTCGTGCTTGAGCAGGTAGGCCAAATCCAGAAACATGCCCCCGCCGGTGCCCCCGGCCAGGCTGCCCAGGATGTACACCCGCGGGCGGTTCGACCGCACCCCCAGGCCGGTGTTGTCGCCCGTCTTCGTCAGCAGGTCGTCGTTCAGGAACGGCTCGATCTCCTGACGAATCCGCTGGGCGATCATGCGGTAGTTGTCGCACAGGGCCAGCCGGCCGAACGCCCGCACCCCGGCCGCCGGGCCGGACGACTTGGGCAACTGGTATAGGGTGTTCGGCGGCAGCCACTGCTGCACGTCCGGCAGCCCCTCCCGCTGGAGGTAGTGGACCGGCCGCTGAATGCGTGCGAGCAGCACCTGGTGCGGGGGGAGCGGGTCGGCCCCGCTGGCCGCCGCCGAGGTGGTGTCGTCCGGGTCGGTGTCGATGAACAGGAATCGCAGGGTGGGCACGCGGGCGACCGAGTGGAAGCGGTCGTGCACGATCTGTCGGACGGCCCGCAGAGTCTCCAGCCCGGTGCGGCCGAGGCCGACGACGAGCGAGGGGAACAGCAGGCCGTCGCCCGTCCGCTCCGGCGGGGCGATGCCGAGCGCGCCCATCCGCCCGGTCTCGATCACCACCGGCCGGGCCTGGGTGACGTTCATCCCGCTTTCCGGGGCGGGGGTGAGGGCGGACGCACTCCGAGGCGTGACCGACCCCCGCGGGGTGTTCGACACCATCCGCGGGGTGACCAGACCGGGCAGGGCGGTGAGGCCGTTCCACGAGTACCGACCGACCGGCGACGGCGGGGCCGGCGTGAGGGCGGGTGCGGCCTGTTGGGCCATCGGCCCGGGGACGGTCTGGGTGCCGTGGTCGGCGGCCGCGGCGGCCACCTGCTGGGTGAACACCGCCTGCGTGGGCGGGGCGGCGGTGTCCTGAAACCTTGTGGGCGGTTGCGCCGTCGGCTGTGCGGGGAGGGGCAGCGCGAAGGCGTCCGCCCGCGTCACCGTGTTCGGGGCGTTCGCCAGCCGCTGCACCACCTCGCGGCAGCTCGGCCAGCGGTCCTTCGGCTCCTTCTCCAGCGCGCGGCCGATGATCGGCCGGTCGTACTCGGGCAGGGCGGACAGGTCGGGCGGCTCGCGCAGGTGCTGCAACAGCAGTTGCTTGGTGTTCCCCCCGTTGAACGGCCGCACGCCGGTGAGCAACTCCTGGTACACGATGGCCAGGCTGTACTGGTCGGAGAAGCGGCTCACCTCGCCCTGGAACGTCTCGGGGGCGGCGTACACCGGCGTCACCCCGCCCGTCACACTGCCCACATGCCCTTCGAACATTTTGGCCAGCCCGAAGTCGGCCACCTTCACGTGGTTGAACGACAGGAACAGGTTCTGCGGCTTGATGTCCAGGTGCTGGAGCTTGTACTTGTCGTTCATCAGGTCGAGGGCTTCGGCCGCCTCGGTCAGGTAGCTCAGCAGGTCCGCCCGCGGGATGCCGACCTGCCCGAGCATGCGGCACTCGCGGAACTTGTCCCACAGGTTCCGCTCGGCTAGTTCCATCACCACCATCAACTGGCCGTCGATGATGTCGTACCGCTCCAGCGTCAGGATGTACGGGTGGCGAATGTCCTTCACCCGGTTGAGCGACTTGAGCTCCTGCTCGGCCGGCCGCCCCTCGTCCGTCGAGTCCAGGTCGCCGAACACGAACTTGACGGCCTTCTGGAACCCGCCGGGGGCCTCACACCGCCACACCTCACCGAACCCCCCACGGCCGATCCGTTCGATCAGCTTGTACCCGTCCAGCGGGTGCGGGAGGGTCAGGGTTGGGGCGGGGTGGAACGGCATCGGCGCAACTTCCGATCGCGGGCCGGATGAACCGCGGACAAGGCAGGGGGAACGCGTGTGTCTCTCTTAGTTCACACCGGCGGATTAGCAAAAAGTCCGGTCTCGCCTCAGTCCGGATGCCGGCCGAAACGGTAAAGTGACGGGGCCGAATTGTGGCCGGCACCGAAAGGTGTGAGCGGGGCGCATGCCGGTGTCCCGACTGCCATTTTGGCAGACGATTTCCATTTCCACCACTTTACCCCCATGCCCACCTCCGCCTGGGTCGCGCTGTCCGTCAAGCAGCCCTGGGCGGCGCTGCTGGTGGCCGGTGTCAAGTCGGTGGAAGTTCGCACCTGGGGTACCCGCCGCCGCGGGCCGGTGCTCATCCACGCCTCTCGCATCCCGGACGACCGCCCGGACGGGTGGGCGCTCGTCACCGCTCCGACGGTGCGAACACTGGCGGAGTTGAGCGGGGGCGTCATCGGCGTTGCGGAACTGGCCGGGTGTGTCGAGTACCCCACCGCCGAACTGTTCGCCGCCGACCGCCCCCGCCACCACAACCGGCCGGAGTGGTTCGTGCCCCCGCGGCTGTTCGGGTTCGAGTTTCTGCACCCCCGCCCACTGCCCTTCCGCCGGCTGCTCGGGTCCACCTTCTTCTTCCCCGTGCCGGGCATTACAATCATCCCACCGGAGATCGACGGTTAATACTGCCGGAAAGGATTCCGCACCATGACTGCCCCGCTCGGACTGCTCGTCAGTGTCACGTCCGCCGAAGAAGCGACCACCGCCCTCGCCGCCGGTGTTGACCTCATCGACGTGAAAGACCCGTCCCGCGGGCCACTCGGCGCCGCCCACCACGAGACCGCCGCCGCCGTGCTGGCCGCCGTGAATGGGGCCGTGCCGGTGAGTGCCGCCCTCGGCGAGTGGAGTCCGAACGCCGTCACCGAAGCGCACTGGCACCTGAAGCTGCCGCTGAACTACATCAAGTGGGGGCTGGCGGGGTACGGCCACCCGGCCGGGTTCGGCGAGGACTTGCTGGAAACGCGCCGCCGCATTCCGGCCGGCGTGGAGGTGGTGGCGGTGGCGTATGCCGACTGGGAAGCGGCGAAGAGTCCGCCGCCGGCCGAGTTGGTGAAGCACGCCAAACGCTACCGCTACCGGGCGTTCCTGTTCGACACGTTCGCCAAGACCGGCGACACGCTGCTCGATCACCTGCCGCTGGCGGAGTTGACGGAGCTGGTGAGCAGCCTGAAGCGGGGCGGGATCGCGGTGGCGGTGGGCGGGTCGGTGCAGTTCGATCAGATCAAGCAGTTGAAAGGGGTGAAGGCCGACTGGCTGGCGGTGCGGGGGGCGGTGTGCGTGGGTGGCAAGCGGGGCGAGACGCTCGACCCGGTGCGGCTGGCCAAGTGGAAGGCGGCGCTGGCGTAGGTCGCGGTCGAACACCGGCCGTAGGCCGGGTGAGGCCCGACGGCCGACCACCTTCGCAATCGGTGATTGGGCGTCGGGCCTCGCGGTTCCTTCGGAACCTGCTCGACCACGACCTACGAGCGTCTCACTTCCGGGTTCACGATCCGCTCGGTCGGCCACTTGCCGCCCAGGATGTCGGCAATCGCTTCGGCCGCGAACCGCACCATGTCCTCGCGGCTGCGGAAATCGACGCCGGCGGTGTGGGCCGTCAGCAGCACGTTCGGCAACTCCTGGAACGGGTGGTTCTTCAGCGGCTCGTGCTCGAACACGTCCAGCCCCGCCGCGGCGATCCGCTTCGCCTTCAGCGCCTCCACCAGATCGGCCTCGTGGATGACTTCCCCGCGAGACGTGTTCACCAGCATGGCCGTCGGCTTCATCTTGTCGATCGTCTCGGCCCGGATCAGGTTCCGCGTGTCGGGCGTGAGTGGGACGTGAACGGAGATGTAGTCCGACCACTTCAGCACGTCGTCGAGCGACAGCAGGCTGATGTTGTGGCGGTGGGCGAACTCGGGGTCCACATACGGGTCGCAGGCGATGACGTTCATGCGGAAGGCGAGTGCCCGAATGGCCGTCGCCCGGCCGGTCCGCCCCAGGCCGATGAGGCCGAGCGACTTTTCGCGGACCGGGTGTTGGGCCTTCCGGGGCCAGTTGCCGGCGGCCGTCTCGCGGTGTTGCATGAGCAGGTTTTTTGCCAACGCCAGCACCAGCAGCATGGCGTGTTCGCCGACCGCTTCGTGGTTCGACCCCGGCGCGTAACAGACGACCACGCCGTTGTCGGTGGCGGCCGGCACGTCCACCGCGTCGTACCCGACGCCGGCGCGGGCGATCACCTTCAGCCCGGCCTTCGCCGCCGTCTCGATCACGCGACGGGTGTACGGCTCACTGCCGGCCAAACTCGCCACGCACCCCGGCAGTAGGCCGAAGAGTTCGTCTTCGGTCATCTGTCGGGCGAATGGCGGGTAGACCAGTTCCAGCCCGGCGGCGGACAGCACGGGTTCGTAGCAGTGGGGGATGTCCCGCATCGGGGCGGGGCCAAACAGTACGCGGGGTTTCATGGTGGTTCGTTGTATCCGCGAACCCGGCGGGCGACCGGGTGTCCGTTCCAACACTGCCGCCGCGGTGGCGCCGGTGACGGCGGAACGGGAGGCGAAAGTGTACCGCTTTTTCCGCCCGGTTTCGTTGTGCGGCGCGAGACGGTCTGGCAATCGCAATAGGAGTTTCTTGACAATGCGCCCGGGCATCCGATGATACATACGGTGTAGAGCGTTCCGCACCCGCTGACGTCCCAACCCGCGGTCCACAGTACCCCGGAGGCCGACCACGAAGCCGACAGCAACAGGTGCTGTTCTCACTTCGAGCCACGGACCTCCGGAGGGCACACCCTGAGGGAGGTCTCTTGACCAGCACCGCCACCTTGCACCCGTTCCCCGCGTCGGTCGGCGCTCCTGTGTCGGCTGATGCTCCCCGTCTCAAAATCCCGTCCGCCCTCGAGCGGGCGTGTCTTGCGGCCAAGATTGCCACCGATAACAAGGGCGCCGACGTGAAGGTGCTCGACCTCCGCAGCCTCACCCCCCTGTTCGACTACTTCGTCATTTCCACCGCCGCCAGCCGGCGGCAGGTGCACACCATCGTGGAAGAGACCGATGCCGGCCTGCGGGGTGTCGGCGACGTGCGGATGAGCGTGACCGGCTACGAGAGCAGCAAGTGGGTGGTGCAGGACTACGGCGACGTGGTCGTGCACGTGTTCGATACCGAAACCCGCGGGTACTACAACCTGGAAGAGCTGTGGGCCGACGCCGAGCTGATCGACTGGGAAGACGAGATCGAGTGAACCGCCGGCGCGGTCGTCCTGTCCAACCCAGGGCGTTGCCCTGGGTGAGCCGTCCCAGGGCGACGCCCTGGGCTGAGGGAGGTCGGGCCTTCGGCCCTTGATCTTGAGGCCCGAAGGGCCGCCCTCCTTCAGCCCAGGGCAACGCCCTGGGTTTTCTGTTTCCCGCGGCACGCTATCACACCAGTTATGAACCTCCTTTCCGAACTCCGCTCGCTGTTTGAACCCGCCCTGCTCGCGGTCGGCGCCGACCCCGCCAAGGTGCCGGACTACCTCGGTATGGTGAAACCTTCGGCCGACACGAAGAACGGCGACTACCAGGCGAACTTCGCCATGTCGCTGGCGAAGGTGCTGGGAAAGAAGCCGCCGGAGGTGGCGAAAGAGGTCATCGACGCCACGCCGACCGACGGAGTGATTGAGACGCCGACCGTCGCCGGGCCGGGGTTCATCAACCTGAAACTGTCCGACGCCTGGATCGCCGAGCAGGTGCAGACGATCGCCGCGAGCGACCGCCTGGGCGTAGCGAAGGCCACTTCACCGAAAACGTTCGTGATCGACCTGAGCGGGCCGAACGTGGCCAAGCCGCTGCACGTCGGGCACCTCCGCAGCACCATCATCGGCGACGCTCTCGTCCGCCTGCTCCGCTTCCTCGGCCATACCGTCGTCGGCGACAACCACCTCGGCGACTGGGGCACGCAGTTCGGCATCCTCATCTACGGCTACAAGAACCATCTGGACCAAGCGGCATTCGATGCCGACCCGGTGCGTGAACTGGCCCGCCTGTACATCCATGTCCGCAACCTCGCCAAAGTGAGCGGAGACGAAGACGAAGGCAACGACCCGATCATGGAGTGCTGCCGTTACGAGACGGCCAAGCTGCACGCCGGCGACGCGGAGAACGTCGGCCTGTGGAAGCTGTTCATGCCGGCCTGCCTGGAGATGCTCCGCCCGATCTACGAACGCCTGGACGTGAAGATCGACCACGCCCTCGGCGAGAGTTTTTACAACCCGATGCTCGCCGGGGTGGTCGAAGACTTGTTGGCGAAGGGCATCGCGGTGGAGAGCAATGGGGCGGTGGTGGTGCCGAACGCGAAGGGCATCGTGCCGAAGGAAGAGGAGCTTGGGAAGGAGGAACCGCCGGCGCTCGTCCGCAAGCGGGACGGGGCGTTCACGTACACGACGACGGACCTCGCCACCATCAAGTACCGCATCGAGACGTGGAAGCCGGACGTCATCCTGTATGTGGTGGACGCCCGTCAGGCGTTGCACTTCAAGACGCTGTTCGCCAACGCGAAGCGGTGGGGGTACGCGAACGTCGAGATGCACCACATCGCGTTCGGGTCGATCCTGGGCAAGGACAAGAAGCCGTACCGCACCCGCGACGGCGGCACCGTGGAGCTGGCCGCCTTGCTCGACGACGCCGCGGAACTCGGGCTGACGAAGTACGCCGAGAGCCACGCCGAGCGGAAGGCGCACGGCCACGACGTGCCCGACCTGACCGACGAGACGAAGCGGCAGATCGCCGAGACGGTCGGCTACGGGGCGGTGAAGTACGCCGACCTGAGCGGCAACCGCACCAGCGATTACATCTTCGACTACGACAAGATGCTGGCCACGGAGGGCAACACGGCGACGTACATGCAGTACGCGTATGCCCGCTGCCGGGCGATCTTCCGCAAAGGCGAGATCGACGACATGCCGTTCCGCACGACTCCGCCGATGGTGTTGCTGACGCACCCGGCGGAGCGGGCTTTGGCGGTGCAGTTGCTCAAGTTCGAGGAAGTGTTGACCAACGCCACGACCGAGTACCTGCCACACTACATCACGCAATATCTGTGGGACGTGGCGAAGGCGTTCAGCATCTTCTACGACGGCTGTAAGGTGGTAGACCCGGCTAACCCGCCGGAGGTGCAGGCCAGCCGCCTGCTGCTCACCGACCTGACCGCCCGCACGATTCAGACGGCGTTGGGGTTGTTGGGCATCCGCACCGTCGAGAGGATGTGATTAGTAGGTCGCGGTCGAACGGCTCCCGCAGGGAGCGTGAGGCCCGACAACGAACCGCAATTGCGGACAGGTGGTCGGCCGTCGGGCCTCGCTCCCGCTTCGCGGTCGTTCGACCGCGACCTACAAGAAGCACCCCACCGCCGCCCGCTGTGGTATTCTGACTTCGTCACCTGGAACTCCTTCAATGTTCGTCGATCGCGCGGAACTGTTTGTCAGCGGGGGGAACGGCGGGCGGGGCATGAGCTCGTTCCGGCGGGAGAAGTACATCCCCAGGGGCGGGCCGGACGGGGGCGACGGGGGCGACGGCGGGAGCGTCATCATCCGGGCCGACCCGAACGCCGACAACCTCGCCCCGCTCCTGCACAAGCGGCACTGGAAGGCGAAGAACGGCGAACCGGGTGGCACGAGCGGGTGCGCCGGCCGAGACGCCGCCGACCTCGTCATCCTCGTGCCGCCGGGCACGCTCATCCGCGACCGCGAGCGCGGCAATGTGCTCAAAGACCTGGTCGAACCGGGCGACGAACTGGTGATCGCCGGCGGCCGCGGCGGGCGGGGGAACATGCACTTCGCCAGCGCCACCAACCGCACCCCCCGCGAGTTCGGGCCGGGTGATGAGGGCGAGGAGCGGTGGATCAAGCTGGAACTGAAGGTGATCGCCGACGCCGGGCTGGTCGGCTTCCCGAACGCCGGCAAGTCCACGCTACTGTCTCGCCTCAGCCGGGCCACGCCGGAGATCGCCGACTACCCGTTCACCACCAAGCACCCGAACCTGGGCATCGTGAGCATGGGCCACGACGCCGGGTTCGTGCTCGCCGACCTGCCGGGGCTGATCGAAGGGGCCTCGCAGGGCGTCGGGCTGGGGCACGAGTTCCTGCGGCACGTGGATCGCACGCGGGTGCTCATTCACCTCGTGGAACCGTTCCCGACCGACGGCAGCGACGCGGTGAAGAACTACCACACCATCCGACACGAGTTGAAGACGTACAGCGCGGAGTTGGCCGCGAAGCCGGAACTGGTGTGCATCAGCAAGGCCGAGTTGACCGACGCGGCCACCGTCCGGGACGCGCTCGCCGCCGAGTTGGGCCGCGAGGTGCTGCTCATCTCCGGCGTGACGGGCGAGGGG
The DNA here is from genome assembly GCA_031387445.1 of Planctomycetia bacterium. Taxonomy (GTDB): domain Bacteria; phylum Planctomycetota; class Planctomycetia; order Gemmatales; family Gemmataceae; genus JALHQU01. The sequence continues at coordinate 4,111 of JANNDF010000628.1, read as the reverse complement.
TTGTCGAAGCTGGTGGGCAAGGCGAACGAGTTGATCGTCGAGCAGCGGCGGCTCGACCGCGAGGCGAAAGACAAGACGAAGCCGGTGCAGTTCGCCACTGAGAAGGCCATCCGCGAGACGGAGGACACGGGGGAGACGCCGTGACCCCCGACATCGTGGTGGACATCGGCAACAGCCGCATGAAGTGGGGCTTGTGCGCGCCCGACGTGGTGGAGATGGTGTCGCTCCCCCTCGACGACCTGAACGCCTGGGACGACCAAGCCGAGAAGTGGCAGACCGAGGGACCGACATACTGGGCGGTCGCTGGGGTGAATCCGAAACGGGTGGAACAGTTCCTGAAGTGGCGGAAGGCACGCGGCGGCGACTGTCGGCACATCACGCGCCACGACCAACTCCCCCTCCGGCTGAGTGTGGACGCGCCGGAGTCAGTCGGCCTGGACCGCCTGTTCGGGTGCGTCGCGGCCAACGCCCACCGCCGCTCGGGCTGTGCCGCCGTGACGGTGGACATCGGCACCGCCGTGACGGTGAACGTGCTCGACCCGGACGGGGTGTTCCGCGGCGGGGCCATCTTCCCCGGCCCCCGGCTGATGGCGAAGGCGCTGCACGAGCACACCGCCAAGCTGCCCGAGGTGGACCTCGCCGCCCCGTTCACATTTCCCGGCACGAACACCGATGCGGCCATCCGGGCGGGCATCTTCACCGCCGTGACGGGTGGAGTGCTGGCGGCCTGCGCGGGGGTGGCGAAGTTGTTCGGCCCTCCGGACAAGATCGACGCCTTCTACACCGGCGGCGGGTCGGACCAAGTGTCGCTCCGCGCGCCGGGGTGGACCTTCCGCAGCACCCCGACCCTGAACCTCGAGGGCATCCGGCTGGCGGCCGTCGCCCACTCCGGCTGACCCCCCCCTCGATGGCATTCGGCTTGCATCGCAGTTCGTTTAGACACCCACCGCCCTGGCCCGGAATGGCGGTCTCGGCAACCAGACACTTGCCTTCCCCCGACCGGCAGGACATAACAAGGCGGCAGGGCAGCCCTCCACCTCCCCGCGAGACTCCGCCCATGGCCGGCAAAGAACGTTCGGTACTCAGCCTCATCCTCGGCGGCGGCAAAGGCAGCCGCCTGTTCCCGCTCACCAAGAGCCGGGCGAAGCCGGCGGTGCCGGTGGCCGGCAAGTACCGGCTGATCGACATCCCGATTTCCAACTGCATCAACAGCGGGCTGCGGAACATCTACGTGCTCACGCAGTTCCTGAGCGTGAGCCTGCACCGGCACATTGCGAACGCGTACAAGTTCGACATGTTCGGCAACGGGTTCGTCGAGATCCTGGCCGCCCAGCAGGCGAACGAGGATCACATCGGCTGGTACCAGGGGACGGCGGACGCGGTGCGGCAGAACCTGTCGTACATCGACCGCGAGGAGTCGGACGAGATCCTGATTTTGAGCGGGGACCAACTGTACCGCATGGACTACCGCGCGATGATCGAGACGCACCGCAAGAGCGGGGCGGACGTGACCATCGCGGCCATCCCGGTGCACGAGTCGCAGACGAGCGGGTTCGGCCTGATGGTGGTGGACGACGACGGCAAGGTGGGGCGGTTCGTGGAGAAGCCGAAGACGGCCGAGGCCCGCAAGCCGTGCTTCGTGGACGGGGCGTGGATCGACGGCAAGGGCATCCCGAGCAACGGGCGGAACTACCTGGCGAACATGGGCATCTACCTGTTCAACACGCCCAAGCTGATCGAGATGCTGAACACCCCGGTGATGGACACCCTGCACAACCAGATGCGGCCGCCGCACGACTTCGGGCACAACGTGTTCCCGCACTACGTGGGCAAGATCCACATCCAGGCGCACCTGTTCGACGGCTTCTGGGAAGACCTGGGCACCATCAAGAGCTACCACGACATCAGCATCGCCCTGGGCGACGCCACCCCGCCGTTCGACTTCTTCACCCCGGACGAGGCCATCTACACCCGCATGCGGAACCTGCCGGCCAGCAAGTTCGACGGGGCCACCCTCATCCACAGCCTGGTGAGCGACGGCTGCCGCATCGGGGCGGGCAGCACCATCGACCGCTGCCTGCTCGGCGTGCGGTCCCGCATCGGCGCCGACTGCCGGCTGAGCGAGACGGTGGTGATCGGGTCGGACGGGTTCGAGACGGATGACGACCAGGAGGAGAACGCCCGCCTGGGTCGCCCGCCGTGGGGCGTGGGCGACGGCTGCCGCATCGTGCGGGCCATCCTGGACAAAGGGTGCCGCATCGGGAAGGGGTGCAAGCTGGTGAACGAGAAGAAGGTGACGGAGGCGGACGGACCGAACGGCCAGTGGTACATCCGCGACGGCATCATCTGCGTGCCCCGCAGCGGCGTCCTGCCCGACGGCACGGTGATCTGAGGTCGGTGCCGCCCGGCAGGCGGCACCGACCGGCTGTCGCCTACTTCCCGAAGCAGGTCGGGTCTTTGGCGAGCAGTTGCAGGGCCAGGCGGGTGGCGTCGTCGGTGCGGCCGGCGGCGCACGCCGCCTTGTACGCGGCCATCATCGCCGCCGTGTCGCCCTCCGCCGTGCGGCCGACGGTCGCGCCGATCATCCCGCCGGCAACGCACGAGGCGTCCACCGGGGCGAAACGGGTGAAGGAGACACCGACCGGAGCCGGCTTCCACGCGAACGTCGCCGTCGGCGTGAGCGTCGGCGGGGTGGTCAGCGTGTTGAAGTTCCCGCCCACCCGTTCCAGCCCGTCGGCCCCGACCGTGCGGATCGGGAGCGGCAGCATCACCGGCACCGGGGCCGCGAGCGGGGTGGCGTAGGGCACCACGGCCTCCGGCAACATCGGCGGGGCGACCTGGCGTGGGGCGTCTGCCATGCGGGTGGCGGTGACGACGGCCACCACGTCGGTCGGCTCGGTCGAGATGCCGACGTTCCGGAACAGCCGGCCCATGTACGGCAGGTCGCCCACCACCGGCACCTTGGTCTCGATCCGCCGTTCCATCGCCCGCGTGCCCACCTTCACCGCCATCGACCCGCCGTCCGGCACCACCACGTTCGTCTTCGATTCCAGGCAACTGATCCCGCCGGCCTTGCCGCACGCCGGTTCGGTGTGCTGCACCTCCAGGGCCAGCAAGATCGACTTCAAGTCCGCCGACATCTCCGGCGTGACGCGGCTGGTCATGCCGACGGTGTTGCTCACGGTCGGGCAGCCGGTCCCCGGCAGCATTTGCCCCGTTTGGCAGAACCCGGTCTGCTTGTTCAGCAGCACCATCGACGGGCGGGTGAGGATGTCCACCGCGCCGGACGACTTCAGTTCCCGCAACACCTTGTTGAACTCGTCCACGTTCACCGCCGCGGCACCCTTCCCGCCGAACAGCTTCACCATCGCCTCGTTCCCGCTCGACACGGTGAACACCACCATGTCCACTTTCACGTGCGAATTCCGTAGCTTCCGGAGCGCCTCCACGCACGCCCCGATCTTGTCCGCCACCGGCTCGGGGCAGTTCACCACCAGCGTCTTGCCGTCGGTGGTGATCTCCATCATCCCCCACAAGTGGAAGGTGTCGTGCGCACGCACCACCTTCAACACCTCCTGACCCCGCACGTCGGTGAACGCCTTCGCCGCGGCGATCATGGCCGGGTCGGTGCCGGGCTTTGCGAGCGGTGAATCCGCCGGCGGGCAGACCAGTTCGGCCACGTCGAACGTCTTCAACACCATCGTCGCCTGGGTCGGCGACACCGCCCGGAAGGTCAACATCGGCCCCTGCATCGGCACCGGGACGGCGACGAGCGGGAAGGCCGGGGTCTGGCCGGAGGGGAGATTCGCGCGCGGGCTTGGTTGCGATGGCACCGGCGGTTGAACATGGATCGGCGGGGGCGTCGGCGTCTGGGCGACGGCGAGACCGGCGGTGGCACACCCGGCGAGGGCGGCGCGGAGGATCAGCTTCGACATCAGGGGGGGAACCCTCGTGGGAAGGTCGGTGCCGCGAGTGCGGCGGGGGACCATAGCAATGGGGGGCGAACGAGCAACCCGAAGTGCGAACGGGTGACCTGCGGGTTGGTGCTCATCACCCGGCCGGCTGACGCCGGCGGTTCCAGGGGCTCCTGGAACCGCCGGCGTCAGCCGGC
>JANNDF010000620.1:0-1651 GCA_031387445.1 Planctomycetia bacterium | reverse complement strand
CCCCTGGTGACAGGACCAGGGGGCTGACGCCCCCCGCTCGCCATTTTCACCCACACGGACGAGGGCCGGTCATGGCCGAGCGGAAGAAGCCGCAGGTGCCGCTGCTGGCGGTGATCGTCGGCGGGCTGGTGGTCGGGGCCGTGCTGTTCGGCGCGTTCCGCGGGATGAAGGCCCAGCCGGTGTCGTCGGGGACGACGGCGGACCCGTTCGGCGCGCTGCCGGTGCCGGCCCTCCCGCCGCCCGCCGCCAGCCCGCTGCCGGCCGCCCCGATCCAACAGACCGGGGCCGTCATCCCGCCGGTGATGACCACGCCACTCCCGCTACCCGCGCTACCCGCGCTGCCGAAGCTCGACGCGAAGCCGGAGCCGGCCCCGTTGCCCGTGCCGCTGCCGCCGGCTCTGCCGCCCGACTCGTTGCCCAAGCCGGTCGAACTGCCTGTGGCACCGAAGCCGGTCGAGGCGTTGCCCGCTCCGAGGTTCGACCCTACTCCGGCGCCGCTGCCCGCACCGTCCTTCAACTCCGGGCCGCTCCCCGCACCGCCCGTCCTGCCGCCGGCGAAGATCGACCCGATTCCCGACATGAAGCCGGTCGATCCACTGCCGAAGCCGGTTGATCTGCTGCCCAAACCTGTCGAAGTCGCGCCCGCGTTGCCGAAGCTGGAGCCGGTATTGCCGAAGCCGGCTGAAACCGTGCCGGTGCTGCCGAAGTTGGAGCCGGTGCTCCCGCTGCCCGCCGACACGCTTCCCAAGCCTGTGGAAATCCCGCAGCCTGTGAAGCCGGTTGATCTTCCGGCCCCGGTGCCGCCGGTGAAACCGGAAAACAGCTTGCGACCGGAAGCCGCGCCTCTTACGGTGAACCCTGGGCCTGCCCCGGTCGGCCCGGAGACGCTGCCGCTGCCGCGGAAGGTGGGGAACGAGACCGCCCCGCTGCCCCGCCCGGTGGTGGAAGAGAGCGTGACTCCGATGCCGAAACCGGACGTGCGGCCCATCGCCGCACCCTACACACCGGGATCGACACCGATGACTCTCAGCCGCCACACCCTGCTCTCCGCCGTGATGGGCGCCGCACTGGCCGCCGCCCCCGCCTATGCCGACGACCCGAAACCGGCCGACGCCGAGGCCATCAAGGCCATTCAGAAAGAGATCGCCGACCTGAAGGCGGACGTGAAACTGCTGAAGGAGCAGCGGAACGAACTGCACAAGCAGTTGAACGGCATCCCCGAGAGCCAGCGGAAGACGCCCGATGAGAAGGGGGCGCTGATCCGCATGCAAGAGGCCGAGACCGCCGCCGAGAAGATGGCGGCGAAGGTGAAAGAACTGGAAACGTCGTTGGCGCAGAAGTCGGTGAGCGAGAAGCTGCCGGTCGGCGGCAGCGGGTCGGGCATCTCGCCCGGCCGCGGGCTGGTGAAGCTGGTGAACGAGTACAACGTGAAGGTGTCGATGATGTTGAACGGCACCTCGTACCAACTGGGGGTGAACGAGGTGAAGTCGATCGAGGTGCCGGAAGGGAAGTTGAAGTACGAACTGGTGGAGTTCCCGAACGCCTCGGCGAAGGAGACGACCATCAAGGAAGGGGAGACGCTCACGCTGCGGGTCAAGTGAGTGGTCGGATTCATCGTCGCGGCGAGCGACAGCGAGCCTGGGTGACGCGC
>JANNDF010000585.1:0-3188 GCA_031387445.1 Planctomycetia bacterium | reverse complement strand
GTTCACGCCAGTTCCCGCACTGCCGCCGCCGCCCGTTCGAAATCGGCCCGCGACACGTTCAGGTGCGTCACGGCCCGCACGGTGGTCTCGCCCAGCGCCGACATCAGCACGCCGTTCGCCCGCAGCTTCTTTGTCACTTCTTGCGGGCTACCGTGCCGGGCACGGTCCACGTCAAACCACACCAGGTTCGTTTCCACCTCCGGCGGCACGAGCGTGAAGCCTGGCACCGTTCGCACGGCGTCGGCGATGAACTTCGCGTTCGCGTGGTCGTCGGCGAGCCGTGCGACGTGATGCTCCATCGCGTACAGGCACGCGGCCGCGAGGATGCCCGCCTGCCGCATCCCCCCGCCGAACAGCTTGCGATACCGCCGGGCCAGCTTGATGTGTTCCTTCGTCCCCGCCAGTGCCGAGCCGACCGGCGCGCCGAGACCTTTACTGAAGCAGACGCTCACCGTGTCGAACTGGGCCGCCCACACGTCGGCGGGCACGCCCGTCGCTATCACTGCATTCCACAACCGGGCGCCGTCGAGGTGTCGGGCCATCCCTTCCCGCCGTGCCCACCCGCTCATCGCCCGCACGGCGTCGATGTCGTAGCACGTCCCGCCGCCGCGGTTGTGCGTGTTCTCCAGCCACAGCAGTTTGCTCGGCGGGGTGTGGATGTCGTCGGGCCGGTGCAGGGCTGCGAGTTGTTGAAGGGTGAGCTTGCCGTAGTCGCCCGGCAGCGTCCGCACCGTCACCCCGCTGAGCGCCGCCGGCCCGCCGCCTTCCCACAGCACGACGTGGCTCGTCTCTTCGGTGATGAGTTCGTCCCCCGGCCGGCAGTGGATCCGCACGGCGATCTGGTTCGCCATTGTCCCGCTCGGCACGAACAACGCCGCTTCTTTCCCCAGCCGCACCGCCACCGCCTCTTCGAGTGCGTTCACGGTCGGGTCTTCGCCGTACACGTCGTCTCCCACCGCCGCGGCGAACATGGCCGCCTTCATGGCGGCGGTCGGGGTGGTGACGGTGTCGCTCCGCAGGTCGATCATTTCGCGGCTCCGGGGAACGGTTGTTGTAGTGGGCGTTCCCTACACTTCCCCTGACCCCTGGTCGCCTCTCTCCTCCGACGAAAGGACTTGCCGTGAACCGCCTCGCCTGTCTGTTCGCCCTGCTGCTCCCCGCAGCGGCCTTCGCCGCCGACCCGCCCAAACCGACGGTGGTGGCCAAGGACTTGAAAGGGGCGCGCTCGGTCTGCGTGTCCGCCGACGGGCGGACGTTCGTCACCACCGCCGACGGGGTGATGGAGGTGAAGGACGGTAAGGCGGTGCAACTGCTGGATGTGCCCGCCGCCACCGGTCTGGCTGCCTTCCAGCAGACACTTTACGTCGTGGCCGCCGACGCCGTGCATCGCGTCAACCTGGGCACCGGCAAGGCGGAGGTGTGGGCGGCGAAGAAGGACTTCCCCGGCCCGCCGATCACCCTCGCGGGTGCCACCGTGGACGAGCGCGGCGTACTGTACGTGGCGGAGGCAAACAACGAGAAGCCGAACGGGCTGTTCAGCGTCGGGGTGAAGTTCGGACGGCCGGGCAGTCCGCCCGCGCGGGGCGAAATCAAGCGGGTCGCCGACCTGCCGACTTCCCCCGGCCTGCCGCCCGCCTTCACCCTCGCCACGGACGGGTTGAACCACGTGTTCGCGTTGGATTTCAAAACCACCTTCGTGCGGGTGAATGTGGCCGACGGGAAGGCGGAGGCGATGGGCACGGCGTATAAAGGCGGACGGGATCTGGTCGCCGACCAGCACGGGCGGCTGTTCGTCCTCACCTCCGAGGCGGTCTGGGGCATCCCGCGGCCGGGCGAGCCGGCGGTGAAAATCGCGGACGTGATGGCCGAAGGGACCGGCGCGGACGGCCTGGGGTACGACCCCAAAACGCGCCAACTGCTCGTCACCCGTCGCGGGCAACTCCTGTCCATCCCCGCCGTCATCCCCGGTTGGGAGGTCGATGAGTCCCCGCTGCTCGTCGAAACCGCACCCGCGTTCGCCGACGTGAAGTGGACCGGGTGGGACGACGGCTCGTCGAGCGGGAAGGTGGTGCCGTTCCGCCCCATCGTGCTGACGCACGCCAACGACGCCTCGGGCCGCACGTTCGTCGCCACCCAGCACGGCGTCATCCACGTCATCGAGAAGGGGGCGAAGGAGAGCAAGGTGTTCCTCGACATTCAGGGCAAGTGCCTGTACCGCGACGACCAGAACGAGCAGGGGTTGCTCGGCCTCGCCTTCCACCCGGACTACAAGAAGACCGGCGAGTTCTTCGTCTTCTACACCGACAAGAAGAAAGCGCTGGAGAACGTCGTCTGCCGGTTCAAGGTGAGCAAGGACGACCCGAACAAGGCCGACCCCGCCAGCGAGCAGGAGTTGTTGCGGGTGAGCCACAAGTTCTGGAACCACGACGGCGGCACGCTGGCGTTCGGGCCGGACGGCTTCCTGTATGTCGTGCTCGGCGACGGCGGCAGCGCGAACGACCCGGACGACCACGGGCAGAAGACCGACGTGCTGCTCGGCAAGATCCTCCGCATCGACATCAACGCGAAGGGCGACACCACCGCGTACGCCATCCCGAAGGACAACCCGTTCGTCGGCCAGAAAGAGTACCGCCCGGAGATCTTCGCCCTCGGCGTGCGGAACCCGTGGCGGATGAGCTTCGACCGCAAGACCGGCCAGGGCTGGTTCGGCGAGGTCGGGCAGAACCTGTGGGAAGAGATCAACCTGCTGGAGAAGGGGGCGAACTACGGCTGGCGGCGGCGGGAGAGCCTGCACCCGTTCGGGGCGGACGGCAGCGGGCCGAAGAAGGAGTTCACCGACCCGATTTGGGAGTACCACCACGAGGTGGGAAAGTCGATCACCGGCGGGCACGTGTACCGCGGGAAGGAGGTGCCGGCGCTCGACGGGCACTACCTGTACGCCGACTACGTGAGCACCAAGGTGTGGGCACTGAAGTACGACGAGAAGGGCAAGCGGGTGACGGCCAACCGGCCGGTGGCGGCCCCGAAGCTGGCGTGGATGAGCTTCGGCGAAGACGAAGCCGGCGAGGTGTACGTCATGACCTACGCGGCGAACGGCAAAGGCATCTACAAGTTCAAGGCGGGCAAGTAGGCGGGCCCTGGCGAGCGGGGGGCGTCAGCCCCCTGGTTCTTAGTTGAGGAACCAGGGG
>JANNDF010000583.1:0-4434 GCA_031387445.1 Planctomycetia bacterium | reverse complement strand
CCGCCCGACCCGGGCGTTCACGGTGGGGTCCGCAATCCCGCGGTTCGGCTGCGGGTGGGGCTGCATGTTCCATCAAGACCGCTCACCCGGTTCGATCCCCCCGGGCGGGGCGGCGACCTCTCCCCGGCGGGGAGAGGTGGCGTGGTTCATCACCCCTCTTGACTCTGCACTTTCGGAGACTCCCATGCCGAACCTGCCCATCGACCAGTGCCCGGTGGCCGCCATCCCGGCCGCCCCGGCCGACGAGGCCGCGGCCCACTTCGCCAGCTTGCTGGCGTTCGAGACCGACTGCTGGGACGTCCACGTCGGGTTGAAGCGGAACTCGGTGGCGTTCGTGCTGCTGGATGTCCGTAGCCCGGAGCTTTACGCCCGCGGGCACGTGCCGCAGGCCAAGTGCCTGTCGCACGGCAAGATCAACGAGCGGAATCTGGCCGAGTATCCGCCGGACACGCTGTTCGTGGTGTATTGCAGCGGCCCGCACTGCAACGGGGCCGACCGTGCGGCGCTGCGGCTGGCGAAGCTCGGCCGCCCGGTGAAGAAGATGATCGGCGGCATCACCGGCTGGCTGGACGAAGGCTTCGGGCTGGAAACGGGGTGAGGGCACACCAATCACCCGTTCCGTATACCAACCGGCACGCCACGCCGGAGTTTCCTCATGCCCCGCACGCTGCCCGCGGTTGTGCTCCTGTTGCTCGCGCCGCTCGCGTTCGCTCAGGTCGCCGTCCCGCCGCTCCAGACCACGGCGGAGGCCACCAAGTTCGCCAAGACGACCACCTCGGCCGAGGTGGTCTCGTTCTGCGAACTGCTCGCCAAGCAGAACCCGAAGGCCAAACACAGCACGTTCGGCACCAGCGGGGAAGGGCGGCCGATGCCCCTGCTGGTGCTGTCCGACCCGCCGGTGAACACGCCCGAGGAGGCCGAGAAGTCGGGCAAGCCGGTGGTCATCGTCACGGCCAACATCCACGCCGGCGAGGTGGACGGCAAAGAGGCGGTGCTGGCCCTGGCCCGCGATCTGTTGAACGAGAAGGAGTCGGCCGTCCTCAAGAAGACGGTGCTGGTGATCGCCCCGAACTTCAACCCGGACGGCAACGACAAGTTCGGCGAGTGGCGGAAGACGCAGAACGGGCCGACGCTGGTGGGCACGCGGGCGAACGCCGGCGGGTTCGACCTGAACCGCGACTTCGTGAAGCTCGAAACGCCGGAGACGCGGGCGGTGGTGGGCCTGCTGAACGCCTGGAAGCCGGTGATGGTGATCGACTGCCACACCACCAACGGCAGCTACCACCGCTACCAGATCACCTACGACGGCCCGCGGATGCCGGCGTGCGACCCGCGGCTGATCGCCTTCGCCCAGACCAAACTGTTCCCGGCGACCGAAGAGAAGGTGAAGAAGGCGACCGGGTTCGACACGTTCACCTACGGCGACTTCGACAAGGCGCACGAGCAGTGGCTCACCTACGGCACCGGCCCGCGGTACGGTACGCAGTTGTACTCGCTTCGCGGCAGCCTGGGCATCCTGAGCGAGAGCTACACCTATTCGAGCTTCGAGGACCGGGTGAAGGCGAGCTACGCCTTCGTGAAGGCGAACTGCGAGTATGTGGCCGAGAACACCGACGCGGTGAAGGCACTGGTGGCCGGGGCGAAGAAGACCCGCGGCAAGGTGGCCCTGCGGACGAAGACCGTGGCCCGTGAGAAGCCGCTGACCGTGTACGGATATGTGGAGGAGGCGAAGGACGGGAAGGCCGTTCGCACCGAGAAGCCGAAGGACTACACCTGCCGCATCATCGACAAGCTGGAAGCCACGCTCGAAGTGGACGTTCCCGCGGCGTACCTGATTCCGGCCGAGTACGCGGAGGTGGCGAACACCCTGCGGCGGCACGGCATCAAGGTGGACGAGGTGCGGGAGCAGATCGAGTTGACCGCCGAGACGTACACCGTCACCGACACCAAGTTGGCAGCAGCAGACTTCCAGAAGCACAAGACCCGCACGGTGGAAGCGACCGCGGCGAAGGGCAGCGTTCGCGTCGAACCGGGCATGTTCCTCGTTTCGACGAAGCAAGACCTCGGCCAACTGGCGGCCTACCTGCTGGAGCCGATGGCCGAGGACGGGCTGACGACGTGGAACTTCTTCGACGCCGGCATCCAGGCGGGGAAGGCGTTCCCGGTGCGACGAATCACGGACGACAAGCCGGTGCTTACAGGCGAACCGAAGCCGCTGCCAGAAACCGTGACCGCGAAGAAGCCGTTCACCCTGGACATGCTCGGCGGTCGCGGGGCGGTGAACTTCGGCGGTCAGCCGATGGGCAACATCACCTGGCTGGACAACGGCACGCACTGGCTGCAATCGAAGGACCGCAAGCTGTGGAAGATCGAGGCCCGCACCGGCAAGGCCGAACTGTTCGTGGACGTGACCCTGCTGCGGAAGTCGCTGCAAGCGGTCGAGAAGCAACTGCCGCGGGAGATCACGCAGGCGCTGAACCTGCCGAACTACACGTTCAACCCAAGCCGGTCGGCGGTGCTGCTGACGGCGCCCGAAGCCCTGTACCTGGCGTTCCGCGACGGCTCAGCGGCGAAGAAGCTCGCGCTCGGCAAGGGGGCCGAGCGGCCGACCTTCTCGCCCGACGGCATGAAGCTGGCGTACACGCAGGGGGGCAACCTGTTCGCCGCGGACGTGGCGAACGGGAAGGTGACGCAACTGACCACCGACGGCGGGAAGAACGAGATCCTGAACGGGCGGGCCGACTGGGTGTACGAGGAGGAGATCTTCAACCGCAACGGGCAGGCGTTCTGGTGGAGCCCCGACGGCAAGGCGATCGCGTTCCTGCGGTTCGACGACAGCAAGGTGACAAAGTTCACGCTCAGCTCCACCGACGGCAAGCCGGAGAGTATCAACTACCCGAAGCCAGGCCAGCCGAACCCGACGGCGAAGATCGGCGTGGTGTCGGCGAGTGGGGAGAAGTCGGAACCGCAGTTCCTCGACCTGGGCGAGTACAAGCCGGACGACACCCTGTTCGCCCGCGTGGGGTGGATGCCGGGGAACAAGGTGTTCGCGTATGTGCAGAACCGCACGCAGACGTGGCTCGACTTCGTGACGTGGGCCACCCCCGCCGCCAAGCCGACCAAGCTGTTCCGCGAGACAACCAAGGCGTGGGTCGAAGACCTGGGCGAGCCGAAGTTCCTGAAGGACGGGTCATTCCTCGTGCTCAGCGAGCGCACCGGCTGGAAGCACCTGTACCACTACTCGGCCGACGGGCAGACCGGCGTGCAGATCACCGACGGCAAGTGGGAGGTGAAGACCATCGAGCGGGTGGATGAGGGCAGCGGCGACGTGTACATCACCGGCACGAAGGTGAGCCACACCGGGAACCACCTGCTGCTGGCCAACCTGAACGGGCAGGAGGCGGAGGTGCTGTCGCCGCTGAAGACCACCCACCGCATCGACCTGGCCCCGACCGGCACCCTGTATGTGGACCGCGAGAGCGACGACAACACGCCCACCCGCACCACCTTGCGGGAACTGCGGGCCAAACTGGTGCGGGTGCTCGACGCCAACCCGGCGTATGACCGCGAGAAGTACGCCTTCGGGAAGTACGAACGGCGGCAGATCGCCACGAAGGACGGGTTCGCACTGGAAGCGGCCATCACCTACCCGCCCGACTTCCACCCGCTCAACCGCTACCCCGTCTGGATTCTGACGTACGCCGGCCCGCACTCGCCGACCGTCCGCGACGGGTTCGGCACCGGGCGGGTGTTCGAGAACGTGTTGGCGGCGAACGGCGTGGTGGTGCTGCGGGTCGATCCGCGGAGCGCCAGCGGGAAGGGGGCGGAGAGCGCCTGGACGTGCTACAAGCAGATGGGCGTGCAGGAGCTGAAAGACCTGGAAGAGGCGGTGGACTGGATCGGCAAGAACGAGTGGGCGGACACCACCCGCGTGGGCCTCAGCGGGCACAGCTACGGCGGGTTCATGGCCAGCTACGCGCTGACGCACAGCAAGAAGTTTTCCGCCGGCGTCGCCGGGGCGCCCGTCACCGACTGGCACTACTACGACACCATCTACACCGAGCGGTACATGGGCCTGCCGAGCGAGAACAAGGACGGCTACGAGAAAACCAGCGTGGTGAAGGCGGCCAAGAACCTGCACGGCAAGCTGCTCATCTGCCACGGGCTGATCGACGACAACGTCCACCCGCAGAACAGCCTGCAACTGATCGCCGCCCTGCAAGCGGCCGGCAAGGACTTCGAGGTGATGGTGTACCCCGGCTCGCGGCACGGCATCATCCCCGCCCACTACCCGCGGCTCCAGGCGAAGTTCGCGCTGAAAGTATTGGGTGTCGAGAAGTGACAGGGCGAACCTCGCCCGCCAGTGCTGCTACCCCGCCGGCACGACGCATCAACGACTCGCTCGTCCACTGATGATCGGGGCTTGACCCTCCC
>JANNDF010000558.1:0-8623 GCA_031387445.1 Planctomycetia bacterium | reverse complement strand
CGTGGCCGCCACCGCGTCCGGCGGGGAGATGATTGCGCCCAGCAGGAAGCCGACGGGCCAGTCCAAGGGGAACACGTAGTGGCACACCGCCCCGACCGCCAGCGTGGTGAACAGCACCAGCCCGACCGCCAGCATGGAGATCGACCGCAGTTGCTTGCGGAACGCCGGCCAGTGGGTGTTGAACGCCGCGGCGTACAGCAAAGGCGGGAGGAACGCGAGCAGTACCAAGTCCGGCGGCAGGCGGTACTTCTCGATAAGGTCCGGCGGCAGCCACGGCTGGAGGCTGATGACCAGCCCGCCGACCACGAGCAGGATCGGGTACGGCAGCTTCAGCCAGTGGGCGAGCACGCCGACGGCCGTCACGACGGCCATGAGGATGATGAACGTCTCGGTGGCCGACAGGTGGAACGAACTGGCGAACACGGCGACTCCTTCGCGGGCGGCGGCTACAGTATCGGCACGACCTCTTGATACAACCCACTCGCGGAACGCGGAGGTGCGGCATGCGAACCCTTCTGGTGATAGTCGCTACGGTGATGTGCGGCGGAGCGGCACTGGCCGACAAGGTGGTGCTGGTGGCGGGCGGCGGAGACGGGGCCGACGGCACCGAAGCGCCGAAGGCGAAACTGGTGCAACCGTTCGCGGTCGCGTTCTTCACCATCGGCAAGCAGGAGATGACGTACTTCGTCGAGATGGTCGGGGGCGAGCGACTTCGGGTGATCGACGCCGAGGGCAAGGTGCGAACGGTCGCCGGCACCGGCAAGAAAGGAGACACCACCGAGACGGTGAACGCCGCCCCGAAGTCTGAGTTCAATGGCATGCACAACCTGGTGGTGACGAAGGACGGGCGGGCGTATCTGGCCGACACGTTCAACAACCGCATTCGCGCGTGCGACCTGTTCCGCCAGCACATGATGCAGGTCGCCGGCACCGGCAAGAAGGGGTTCGCCGGCGACGGCGACGTGGCCGAGAAGGCCGAGTTCGCAGAGGTCATTTGCATCGCCCTGACGCCGGACGAGAAGACGCTGTACGTCGCGGACATCGGCAACAAGCGGGTGCGGGCCATCGATCTGGCGACCAGAAAGGTGTCAACCGTGGCTGGCACCGGGAAGAGCGGCGTTCCTAAGGACGGGGAACTGGCGAAAGAGCAACCCCTGGTTGACCCGCGGGCGGTGGCGGCCGACGACAAGGGGAACGTGTACGTCCTCGAGCGAGGTGGGCACGCCCTGCGGGTGATCGACAAGGACGGGAAGATTCGCACGGTGGCGGGCACCGGCAAGAAGGGCAGCGGCGGCAACGGCGGGCCGGCGCTGAAGGCCGAGATGAACGGGCCGAAGTTCGTGAGCATCGACCGCGACGGCAGCGTGATGATCGCCGACACCGAGAACCACCAGATTCGCCGGTACGTTCCTGGCAAGGAGATCGTGGAGTTGGTGGCGGGCACCGGCAAGGCGGGAAAGGGGTTCGACGCCGACCCGCTGAAGTGCGAACTGGCCCGCCCGCACGGGGTGAGCGTCCACCCGACGACCGGCGACCTGTACATTGCCGACAGCGACAACGGCCGCATTCTGAAGATCGAGCGCGACAAGAAGTAGGTGCCGCTTGGCGGGCGGCACAGCTATGTGCTACTCGTTCCTCCGCCAGAGAACGGAACCTGAACCACCCCCATTAGAGGAGAAGAGGACGTACTCGGAGTGATCCTCGGTGCCACTGACCATCCCGTATTCTGTTGGGGACATACCAGGCTGATGTGCGATCTGGTCCGGGAGTCCGATCCACGTTGCAGAAGTCTGGCTACGCCGCCACGTCACGCCCAGACCCTCCCATCCTTCGGGAATCACTGGTGGGTGTGTGGATATCGCCGCCACTGCGAACGGCTCTTCGAACCAAGCGTACCGCTGCCCGTCCGGAGTCTGGTAGTAGTTTCCCTCCAAGTACCTGATCGCGGACGAGTCCAACCCCTTGTGAAACAGATATCGGAGCGAGGCACGCATCCACGCGCTATCACTCCCCGAACTCATAACCACCGGCACGGGAAAGTCACCTTCAACTTCTCGTTGCTGTTCGCCCAAGTGCCAAGCGTGGTGCAACACCTCCGCCAGCGCGAGCGGTTCAAACTTCTTGTTCCGCTTCAACTCCATGACCAGCCACTCCGGTGTCCACCAAACTACGTCTGGCCGGAATGAGTATCGATCACCAAAGTTCTCGCACGGAAAAGACGCTCGTGGTTGCGGTTTGGAACACCGAAGCAACCAGTCCGGTGCGAAGACCCGCCAGGCGTCTCGTCCATCACCCCAAGCGTCAAAGAGGTTTTGAATGTCCGCTTCGACAAGGTCGAGGTGGATGTCGAACAACGGAATCGTTGGCATTGATCATCTCCCAAAGTCTGAGATCAGTTGCCCGTGGGCATCGCCTGCAACTCATCGAGCATCTGCTTGCCCCGCTTCGGGTCAGTCATGTAGATGTACGCGGCGTAGCCTTGCAGGCGGGCGAGCGTTTCACCTTCGGGCAGCGGCTTGCCGGCCTTCAGGTTGTGAATTGCGGCGCGGATTTGTCGGCGGAGAGTGCGCGGGCAACGTGGCGGCAACTGGCGGTTCACCACCAGTCCCGTCACCGTTTGTCGCCGGCCAGATCTCGCCAGTCGCGTCTTCTCGGGCTTGATCTTCAGCCCCTCCCCCGCGGCGATCTTCGTCACCAGTTTGCTGAGCGGATCGGGCGACGTGTCCGGGGTGGAGGCAGGCAGGCTGAACGTCAGGTCGTCGGCGTACCGCGTGAACCGCCAGCCCATCTTGGCGGCCAGGCCGGTCAACCGGCGGTCGAGTCGCAGGCAGAGGGCGTTCGTGAGCGCGGGGCTGGTCGGCGCTCCCTGTGGCAGGCAACGCGGGCCGAGCGAGACGAAATACTTCTTCCCCTCCAACTCCACGATCTCCCGCGGCGACTCGGTGCAGAGGAGCGCCAATAGCGTGCTGATCTGCTCGCGGTAGCCGGCCCGGCGGAACACCCCCTTCACCCGCCGCCAGGTGATGGTCGGGAAGAACTGTTCGATGTCCATCTTCAGCACGATGCGGCTGTCGGCGTGGACCGCCGCATTCGTGGCGGTACTTCGACCGACCAGAAACCCGTGTGCCGCCCCGTGGACCTGCAGCCGCTCGACGATGTTGTGCAACACCCACCGCTGGGTCGCCTTCAGCCGTTTCATCGGTGCCCAGATCGGGCGCTGCGTGCCGTCCCGCTTCGGGATGGTGAACCGGGTGTAGTGGATCTTCGTGGCGGCGTCGCGGTGGTAGCACAGCCCGCGGAGTTGCAAGAGCGTCACGCCGAGCGCTTCCGCCAACTGCTTGGGCGAGTCGAGGGCCGGCAGTTCGTTCTCGGCCGCCCGCACCTCGCTGTTCGGCGTGTCCCACTTGTCTTCCTTCTTCTCGTCCGTCCACCACACGCCGTCGCCGAGGCTGACGATGTGGCCAGTCTTGTACGCCGCCCACGCTTCCTTGTTCAACTTCTTCCGCTCGGCCGCCTCCTGCTTCAACTCCTTCTTGTAGCGGTCCTTCTCGCGGTCGCTCATCTCGTCCACGTCCCGCCGCTCGACCAGATAGCCGCGATCCTTCAGTTGTCCGTCGATGTACGCGCGGACCCCACCCGCCTGGATGATCTGCTGCCAGAGGGCGGCCGGAGAGGCGATGACAGACATGGGCAGAAGTCCAAGAAGAATTCACCGCCGAGGACACATGAGGGCACGCGAGGGAGACAGAAGAGAGTTGTCGAGTGGAAAGCTCACTCCCTCTCCTCTCATGTGCCCTCGGCGGTGAATGTTCGGTTTGTGTTATTCCGGGATGGCGTCCAGGTAGCCTTGCTTGTCGAGTTCGGCCAAGCGGGTGAAGTACGTGTTGCGGGCGTCGGCTTCGCTGTTGAACTTGAGCGTCTGTAACCGCATCGGCTGTCCTGCGGCGCCCCACCGCACCTTCAACTTCGACCGCTCCAGGCTCAGTTGCACCACGTCTTCGGTGGCCCCGTCGCGGCGGGTGAACGCTCGCGTCTCGAACACCACCGCGTCGTCGTGCATTGCCTTCTGCGCTTCCTTCTCGGCGTAGGCCAGCCGCAGGGCAAAGAGATGCACGCACGGCCCGCCCTTGATGCCCTCCTTCCTAAACTGCGTGCAGTGCAGCCGATCCGCTTCACCGTGCCCTCGTCGGCGAGCAGCATCTGCGGGCGGTAATCGCGCTTGTCTTCAGCCACCGTCACCTGCCCGACCAGTTCCAGCCCCTCGCGGGCGATGCGGTTCTCGCTCACGATCTTCACCGCCCCGCGGCGGGTGAGCAGGTCGTGGGCCACCTTCTCGCGGGTGTTGCGGAACTGCAATCGCGGCAGGTCGATCTTGGCCTCCGTCACCGGCCGCAGGCGGTAAACGCCGTGGGCGATGTCGTGCATCAGTTGCCCGTGCTGGCAGCCGAGTTGCAACGCCTCCGTCAGCGCCGGTCCCTTCAGCCCCGTCTGTTTGCCGATGTCGTCGCGGGTGGCGGCGAACACGCCGGCGGCCAGGTACTTCACCACCTTCGCCATCTCGGACGTGTCCTGCGTCTTCCGCGGCAGGAGCAGATCGAAGCCGAGGGCCGAGGACCAGTTGGCCGAGGTGAACCCGGTCATGCCGATGGTCAGCGTCATGTCACCGGCCCGTAGCACCCAGAACGACGGCAGTCCGCTGCCGAGCAGGTACACGTCCACGCTCTCGACGAACGGCAGCATCCGCTTGATGGTCATTAGCCGCCGCCGGCCCCACACCCGCACCACGCTCGCCCGCCGCCCCTTGAACGCCTCGCCGGTGGTGTCGAACACTGTTTCCCACGGTTCCAGCACGATCTTCGGCGGCTGCGCGGGGGTGAGTTCGAACCGCAGCCCGCGCCGCTTGCCCTTGCGGTCGCTGTGCATCCGCAGGTGCCGCAACGTGTTGTACAGGTCCATCGGGGCGAGCCGAACGTGATCGAACGGCAGCGTGGCGGCCGACTGCACTTGCAGGAACCCACGCAGCCACGAGTCCGGAATGCGAATCGACTTTTCGAGCACCTCCTTCCCGCCGTCGGTGGCCATCGCCACGCTCTGGGTGCCAATCTTCAGGTTCGTCTGGCGATAGCCCCGCATCTGCTGCACGCCGGCGTACAGGGCGTCGCTGAAGTCGATGTTCGTCGTGCCGCACTTCGTCTCGCCGACTTCGTCGAACGCACTTCGCCCGAACGACAGGTAGGCGTAGGTCGATTCGTCCTTGGCGAACACCTCGAACAGCACGCGATCCGGGTGGACCGTGACGACGGGATCGAGAATGCAGAACATGAGCGGGTCGTTCCGAAGCATCCAACTGAAGTACGCCTGCTGAGCCTGCCAGATGCTTGCACTCGCCGTCTCCTTCTTCAGCCGCAGGTAGGCGAGGTACTGCGTGCGGTCCTTCGGCTGGTAGCGGTAGTCGGAGCCGACCACGCCGTAGAGCGCCGACAGCGCCTCGCGGAAGCGGAGCGGCATCTTGATGTGGGCGTCGAACCGCACCGCCGGGCGGTCGAGGTCGCCGTACAGTTCGAGCGTGGACTCGCCCCCGCGAGTGGCGAGCCGGCTGCTCCCGCCGTAGCTCAGGTGGGCGGGTGTGAAAGCGGTGTCCGGAGTTGGCTCACTCATTGGTCGCCCCCCTCTGTGGTGAGAGCCAGTTTCTGCCGCCGGCGCTTCGAACGCCGCAGGGCGCGCCACGCCGCCTTCCGCACGTCCTCGTCGTCGCCGTCGGAGGTGCCGACCTCCACCAGCACCGTCTCGGCCCCTTCATCCGCCATGAACCCCAGTCCCTCGATCGCCCCCAACCGCGCCGGTTCGGCGGCCTTCCTGTCCTTCGCCACCCCGGAAAGCGTCGGCACGTCCTTCGCGGCGACAAGCGGTTGCAACACGACCGACTGCTGGTGCGGCTGCGCCGCAGCCGGCTTCAGCACCCCTTCCGGCTTCACCCCACCGCCGACCACCCGGGCGAACGTCGGCTTGTCGGTGAGCATCCCGCCGAGCAGCACAGCCGCCTTCCTCGGGTCGAACTTGGCGAGCAGGGCGGCGGCCAGGGTGCGGACATCGGCGTCGGTGTCGGTGGCCAGCTTTTCCAGAGTGGCAACGGTTCCGGCGGTCGGCTTGTCCACCCCGCCGAGCGTGCGAAGGGCGTCGAGCCGCACACCTTTGGCCAGCGGGTCGTTCGCACGGCTCGTGACCACTTCGTGGACCTCGTCGCCGAGTGCCCCGAGTTGCTTCGCCGCCCAGAACAGCACCCGGAGGCACTGCCCGGCCTTCTCCAAATCATCTAGCGGGATGAGCCGGCGGTCGTACTTCGCCCGCCGAGACTGCCATTCCTTCCACCAACGCGCGACCGCCTCGCCCACCGCCTTCTTCATGTCCGGCGTCGGCTTCGCCACCTTCGCCAGC
The DNA here is from genome assembly GCA_031387445.1 of Planctomycetia bacterium. Lineage (GTDB taxonomy): Bacteria > Planctomycetota > Planctomycetia > Gemmatales > Gemmataceae > JALHQU01. The sequence goes on along the minus strand of JANNDF010000558.1, from coordinate 2,188 downwards.
AGTCGGGCCGCCAGCCGCACGGTGGCGTCGTCGGCGTGCGTCAGCGCTGCCGCGGCCTCCTTCGCCGGCACCTCCTTGCGGCTAGTGAGGCTCCCTTCGAGCCGCTGTTGGATTTCGGGCGAGCACTTCGGGAACAGGTCGAGTAGCCGCAGCGGGTCGCCCTTCTCTGTCACCTTCTCGATGGGGTTGAGCTTCTGCTTACCGAGTTGGTAGTCGGCGAAGCGGGCGTTCACCAGGGCGGCGTAGAATGGCTCCATCGAGTCCGCGCCGAACAGCTTCAGTGCCGAATCGAGGGCCGCTCCGGTGGCGTCGTTGTCGGAGTCCTTGCGGAGCACATCGAGCAGCAGATCCTTCGTCGTCGGGTCGGTGTCGAAGGCCAGTTGCTCGCACGCGATCTGCCGCGTCTTCCAACTGCCGTCCTTCGTCTTCGCCCGGATGATCTGCCACCCGCTCGTCGAGTCGAACCACCGCAGCCCGACCAGCGCCCGCTGCATCACCCCGCTCATCGGCGACTTGCTCAGCCGCTCCAGCGTCCGGCCAATCTCGTCGGACTTGGCCGACCGCCGCAGGTGGCCGATGGCTTCCGCCGCCGCTTCTTGAAGGGCGTGCCCGCTCTCGTTCGCCAGCTTCAGCAGCACGTCCACCGCCCGCGGGTCTGACAGTTCGCCGAGTGCAAGCACCGCCCGCTGCCGCAGCGACACGTTTTCCTGATACTCGATGCTGCTGAGCAGCACCTGCAACCCGTCGATACGGCCGGCCTTCGCCAGCCCCTCCGCCGCGTAGAACTGCGTGTCCGGGTCTTTGTGCTTGAGTGCCTTCAACAGTGGCTCGACCGGCCCGTCCCGCTTCTTGGCCCGCCAGCCGATGGCTTGCACCGCGGCATGACGTGCCTCCTCGTTCGGATGCGCGGAGAGGGTCGAGAGGGCGGGTTCGACCTCGTTGCCCCGACTCACGCGGGCATGCCCGATGGACGCCAGATCGTCCTCGATCTCGCCGCGACGGATGTTCAAGTCGATCATTCGAGCCAACACGTCCGGGCGGAACGGCATGCTCTCCTTCTCGGCCTTGGCGAACGCCGCTTCATCATCGGCATCGGGCAGAGTCTGACCGAACCCGCTGACCAGTAAGAGCGCCGAGTATGCCGCTTGGACCCACACCTCCTTCTCCACCATCCCGAACAACCGATCGACGGATGCCGGATCGCGGTAATACCCGGCGCTATTAGAGTCGCTGCACGATAGCGGGTTTGGCGCTACGTTAGGGGGATGAGCCACACCACCCGCCTTCGTCGGTCGCCGGGCACGTTTCGGCAACTCACCGGCATCACCCCCGCCGTGTTCGACCAACTGCTGGCCGAACTGCAGCCCCGGCACCGAGCGGCGGAGGCCAAACGCAAGACTCGCCGCCCCCGTCAGCGGAAGCCCGGAGCCGGCCCCAAGCACACCCTCGACCTGGCCGACCGCTTGCTCATGCTCCTGCTGTACTACCGAACCTACACCACCCACGCCGTCCTCGGCTTCCTGTTCGGCCTCGACGACAGCAACGTGGGTCGCAACATGAACCCCCTCCAACCCTTGCTGGCGGGCCTCTTCCGCATCCCGGAGCGACGGGTGGAACTGGAGCCGGACGAGATCCGTGAACTTTTTTTCGACGCCACCGAGCGGCCCATTCCCCGGCCGACTCGGGGGCAGGAGACGTACTCCTCGGGGAAGAAGAAGCGGCACACGGTGAAGCACCAGGTGGTGGTGGTGCGGAAGCGGAAGGCCCCCGGCCGTGCGGGTCAGCGGCGGCGGGTGCGAATCGCCGCCGTGTCCGGGGCATTCCCCGGCACGACGCATGACGAGAAGGTGTACGACCGCACGCGGGTGGTGTGCCCACCGGGGGTGAAGCGAACTGGGGACACGGCGTACCAGGGGACCGGACTGGACACGCCCACCCGACGGCCGCGGAACGGGTCGCTGACGGCGCGGCAGAAGGCGGGGAACCGGCGGGTGTCGAGGCGACGGATCGTGGTCGAACACGGGATCGGCAAGATGAAGATCTGGCGGATCGCGGGCGAGCGGTACCGGAACCGCCGTCGCGGTCACACGCTGATGATGAAGAACGTGGCCGGACTGCACAACCGCATGTTCGGGTGAGCCACCCGCGGGAGGGGAGACGTCCACCTGCACCGCCCTACCGCGTATCG
>JANNDF010000550.1:0-1776 GCA_031387445.1 Planctomycetia bacterium | reverse complement strand
CACGGTCCGGCCTCCGATCCGAACCCTGAAACCGCCCTCAGTGGCTGAACCGCGGCCCCAGTCGTTCGCGGAAGATCGCCCGCACGTCGTCGGCGATGTCGATCCCGCCGCAGTCGAGTTCGCACATCCGACTCAGGTACGGCGACTCGGCGAGCGGGCGGAGGGCTTGTCCACGCAGCCGCGGGTTGTGGGAAATGTCGAGCCACGTGAAGCGGTTCAGCCGCGGCGAGTTCGCCAGCATCCGCACGGCCGCCGGACTCAGATCGCACCCGCCGACGCCCAGCCCGAACAGCCGCCAGAACGGGGCGTTGACCGCCACATCGACCGCCGCGTCGGTGATGCCGGTGTAGCTCAGCGTGAGCAACCGCAGGTTGGCCAAACTCGACGCTTCGGCGAGCGAGATGACGCCGCGGGTGGTGATCTGTTCGCTGTCGGCCCCTTCCTGCCGGACGTTGTTGTGAGCCAGGTGAAGCGTCCTGAGGTGGGTGAAGCGGCCGGACTTCGCCAGCACTTCGCACGACTCGTCGTCGAGGTAGTTCCGCGACAACGCCAGCCACGTGAGCGATCCGGTCCACGGCGAATCGCAGAGCAGCCGCACGCCTTCAGTGCGGAGGTAGTTGTCGGCCAGATCCAGCAACCGCAACCCCGGCGGGCCGGCGGTCTGGCAGAGCGGTTCGAGCGTGCTGGCGGGGATGGTGCCGCTGTGGGCACGCAGCTCGGTGGCCTGATTCCAGAACGCCGACCGCGACAGCACCTCCATGTTCCGCCTGGCCGACCCGCAGCCGTTCATCTCCAGTTTGGTGAGGTTTTGCAGCGATGCGGCGTTCAGCAACGGCTCCAGCGAGATGCCGGCGAGCGGCGTGCCGCTCACGTCGAGCTTGTCCAACCGCATGTTCGGGTGGCACTGCCGAAACCCCCGGTACGCATCCGGCGCGATGGGGTTGTCGGAGATGTCGAGGTGCTTCAGCGTGCCAGCGAACGGGGCGGACAGAAGAGTCGCAAGGGCCTCGGTATCAATTTCGGCATCGAAGGCGGTCAGGTGTTCAAGTGGTGAATGTTTCACAAGGTCGGTGAACGCGAGAGTAGGAAAACCACCGAACCACGAGTTGGTTCGACGCCCGAACCGGATTGACCGCAGAGACTTTTTTCCCGGCCAACCCCACAACACACGGCACACATCGGTGCCTCCGCGATCTGACGTGAAGTCGAGATCACGAAGCCGTGGCAGGGTACCTGAGGTGAAAAACGTAATGAGTCCGTCGTAGGCATTGTGTACCCCGCCGACGGAGAGGGACTTCACCACATTCGACCAGTCGGCACGAATCCAGTCTGCGGGATAGGAAGGGTTCACAGACCCCATACCGATGCAACGAACCTGGGTGACTGGATGTTCTGCGGTGAACCCGCTGATTGGTTCGCAGAGACGCACGCAGTTGGTAGCGATCTCATCCACGAACCCCCGTCGCCACTCCCACTCATGCAGGCCAACCGCAGTTACGCCGAGCCACCCCTGTTCGTGTTCATTCAGCAGTTCGTGTTCGCGGTCTTCGAGCGCGCGAAACCGCGGATCGTAGTCGGGCAGGTTCGCCAGTTCGATTTGCGTGCGGATGAATTCGGCGCGGTCGGGGTCGCCGTGTTCGTCCAGCCAGTCGGCGTACACCAGCCGCGGCAGGTCGTCGTCCGGAGACGCGAGGACGGACTTGAGGAGGGCGGAAGCGGACATGGTGGAATTCTACCTGGAACCGCCGGCGTCAGCCGGCCGGGTGGAATTCCCAC
>JANNDF010000534.1:0-2325 GCA_031387445.1 Planctomycetia bacterium | reverse complement strand
CCGGCTCCTGACGGAGCACGGCTCGCCAACACGGGCAGCACTCTTCTCAGCATCCGCACGATCCACGGGTGGTAGTCGTGCAGCAGGATCACGTCGCCCGGCCGCACGGCGACGAGAAGTTCGTCGGCGCACTCGTCGGCGTCCGATTCACTCCGCACCCGCCAGTCGCCGCTGTCGAGCGTCCAACCCATGGGTTTCAGACCGGCGAGCGTGCGAGCCATCCACAGCGGCGGCGTCCACCGGCCCATCGGCGGACGGAAGAGGGTCGGGGACGTCCCCGTTGCTTCGCCCACCGCCTGTTGGCATTGGCGGATTTCGCGGGCTGCCGTGCGGAAGTTGAACCAGCTCGGCGGCGGGTGCTGGAAGGTGTGGTTGCCCAGCGTGTGACCGGCGGCGTGAATGCGGCGGACGATCTCGGCGTTCGACGCGACCCGCTTGCCGACGACGAAGAACGTGGCGGTGACGCCGAACTCGGCGAGCACGTCCAGCACGGCCGGCGTGTGGTCCGGGTGCGGGCCGTCGTCGAACGTGAGCCGAACGGTGTCAGCGGGTCGGGCCGGCCACCGCGGGCGGCGGGCGAACCGAGGCTCGGGAGTCATCTGCGAGGTGTGCGTTGCCATTGCTGCTTCTGATTTCGGCCGCCGAACACCGCCAACATCAACAAACGCGCCACCACCCCCACAGCCCGCCCAATCACGCGCACCCTCGGCCGACCGTGCGGAATGGCGGCGGTGACGTACACACCCGCGGTGAGGGCGAGCAACACCGCCAACCAGCCGAGCAGGATCGACGACGTGGTGAGCAGAACGACCACCACTGCCACGACGAACAGATGAGCGAGCACCAGCGGTTTGCTGTTCAGGAAGCCGAACCGCCCGACGCCGAGCGCCGACCGCCACCGCCGACGTTGCACGGCGAACGCCCCGCCGTCGGCCGGCGCTTCACACCGCACCTCGGCCCCCGGCGCGACCCGCACCCGCACGCGGTCGGCGGCGAGGATTGCGGCGTACTCGGCGTCCTCGGTCGGGCCGAACCCGGCCCACGGGTGGCGTTCCAGCAGGCCGCGGCGGAAGCCCATACCGGTACCACGGAGCGGCACACGCCCGCCGATCGCATCAAGTCCGGCTGAAGTTGCGTTGTCGATGCCGCCGCCGACGGCCGCGACGTACCCGGACGGCGAATCGGTGTTCGTGGACACCACGGCCGATTGCACCACGTCGGCGGTACGCAGGCGGTCGCTCATCCGCCGCAGGAAGTCGCGGTTGACCGTGCAATCGGCGTCCAGCACGATGACCGCTTCGGCACCGGGCAGCGCCTGCGGCAGCCCGTAGGCGAGCGCGTAGCCTTTTCCGCGATGAGCCACATCGTTCCGGATGACGCAGTCCGCCCCGTAAATCACGGCCACTTCGGCCGTGCGGTCGGTGCAGTTGTCGGCGACCACCAGCACCCGCAGGTGCGTGAACGGGTAGTCGGCAGCGAACACGGAGCGGAGTGTTGCCGGGATCTGACTGGCTTCGTCGTGGGCCGGAATGACAACCGTGATGTGCAGCGGGTCGCCGGGCGGGACGCGCGTCCACCGACACCGGCCGAGGGCGAAGAGTACGGCGTAGTACAGGCACGGGACGGTGGCCGAAACCAGCAACAGGATGCAAACGACCGCCGTCATGCCGAACCACCACCGCAAGTGCGTGTCCGCTGTTATCGGCAGAAGCCACCCGGTTCCCTCAGCCTGTTTCGTCGGAGTGCAGTCGTGAGCGAGCGTCGAAAAACCACCGGCACGTTTCGATATGCTCCCACCTTGCGTGCGGGTAGCACCACCCGCAGTGACGGCGGTTCGACCGAGTGGTGGGTCATCATCGATTGCGACCCGGAATTCGGCCGGCTGCTGCGGCACTTCTACCAGCAGTCGCGGTATCGCACCGTCTCTCCGCAACCGCCACTCTGGGGCACTCACGTGTCGGTGATCCGCGGGGAGGAGCCGCCAGACAAGTCACTTTGGAAGGCCCGGAACGGGGTGACGGCGGAGTTGGAGTACGAGTTGACCGTGCAGGAAACCCGCGGGTACTTGTGGGTGCCGGTGTGGTGCCGCACGGCGAACGAACTGCGAGCGGAGTTGGGGTTGAGTGCCGAACCGACGCCGTCGATGCACCTGACGTTCGGAAACCTGCTGGGGGAGGGAATTTAGGAGACTTCTCGCTGGACGCGACAGCTTCACCCCGACTGCATCCCAGCTTTCGGTGCGGCGTGCTTTCGGCCTCGGCCTTCGTCGCCCTGTTCTTCGGCGATCCGTCGGAGGTGCCACCGTTGCACGGCCAGGATGACGAA
>JANNDF010000531.1:0-4355 GCA_031387445.1 Planctomycetia bacterium | reverse complement strand
CTCACAGTCGGGCCTCCGTTCTTACCACTTGAACACGCCGCCGACGAGCAGGGCGATGATGATGATGATGGTCGGTGCGCCGAGCAGGCCGGCGATGAGGGCGTAGCTGACTTTCCCTTGACGCGGGGCGGGGGATTGGCTTCGCATGGTGAAACTCCTTCCCGACCGGACGCCGGGGTGTGGGAAGGAGTTTGCATCCGGCGTGCCAATCAGCCGTTCACTTGGCCTCCAGGTCGATCTGCACGGCGTTCAGCACCTCGTTCGTGGCGTCGTCCTGAATGAACGCCACCACCTTCAGGTTCTTCAGCGCCAGCGGGCGTTCCGGGCGGGGGAACTCGCCCTGCTCCTTCTCGAACTCGGCGAGCGACTTGGCCAACTCCTTGCGGATCTCCTCGGCGTTGATCACCACCGCCTGCTCCTGCTCCTTCTTGGTGAGGGCGAACCCCTTCAGCCCGCCGGGCATGGCCCGCACCACGTGGTGGTGGAACCGCACCCCGTTCCCGCCCGGATACCGCACCGTCTCTTCCGTCACGGCGAACCGCAGCGTCACCTTCTCGCCCGGCTTTTCCAGGTCGGTCACCTTGGCCGTCACCTTGATGCCCTTGTCGTCCTTCGCGGCGCTCAGGGCCAGTTTGGCGGTCGCCGGCTTCTCCAACTCGGCGTTGATCGCCTCCACGAACTCGGCGTACTTGTCCTTCGCCGCGGCCGCCGCTCCGCCCCCCTTGCCCGCCGTCTTGCCGTTCACCTGCACGCTCGGGGCGCTCAGCCGCTCGCCGTACAGTTTGATGGCCCGCTCCATCCCGTCGGGGGCGGTCAGCGGGTCGGGGCCGGGCACGTGAACGTGGTATTGCAGCAGCACCACGTCCGTCGGCTTGTACGTCTTCAACAGGCCGTCGAAGGCGATGTCCACGGCCACGCACGGCGGGCACTCGGCCCCGGTGAACACCTCCACCAGCGCCACGCGGTCGCTCTTCGCCTTGCGGCCCTTGAACTCCGGCGTGTCGAACTTGAGCACCGCCTTGGCGTACTCGGCCGCGTCGCGGGCTTCCAGCTTGGCCAGGGCGAGGGTGTACTTCTTGGCGTCGTCGGCCTTACCGGCCCTGGTCAGGGCGGCGGCGACGGCCGCGTTCACCTCCATCTGGGTGACGACCGGCGAGTCGTCCGTCAGCATCCGCTCGGCCCGCTGCGCCTGCGCCACGGCCACCTCCGCGAACCCCTCTTGTGCGGCGAAGGCGGTGGCCAGTTTCAGCGCGATGTGCAGTTCGTACCGCGGGCCGTATACGGCGGCCGCCTTGGTCAGCTTGTCGGCGACGCCGCGGGCGTCGTCGGCGGTCAGCTTCTTCTCGGCCATCTTGCCGGCCAACAGGAAGCCGGCCTCGAACCACTCCTTGCCGCCCTCCCGCTGGGCGAAGTCCTCGCGGGCCAGGTCCACCGGGTCGGTCAGCTTTTTCAGCTTGGACGGGTACATCTCGGACACATCGAGCGGCCCGCCGAACTTGCTCACCGACCCGACCAGTTTCTTCCCGTCCTTCGCCAGCACGCCCTCGAAGTTGAACGCCTCCCGCTCGCCCAGGGTGATGGCGAACCGCACCGTCTCGCCCTTCACGCTCAGGCCGGTCACCTTCGGCTCGGCCCGCAGTTGCGGGTTCGCCCCGATGAAGTCGCCCACCCACTTGCCGTCCTCCTCGGAGAAGGCGAGCAGGAAGGTGATGGTCTGCCCCTCGGTGAACTGGAACTTCCAGTTGCCGGTCGGCTTGGCGTCGGCGGCGAAGGCGGGGGACACGGCCGCGAGCAAGAGCAGCGCGGCGGGCAGCAGGCGGGACATGGCAGTGTTCCGGTGGGAAGGACGAAGTGTCAGCGTACAGGCGGGGGGGACACTCTTGTAGGTCGCGGCCCTCGTGCTCTGCTCGCTCCGCGAGCGGCCTTTCGGAACCCGCTCGCGGAGCGAGCAGAGCACTACGGCAGCAGGTCGGCGACCCGCAGGTGCGCGGCGGGTGCGGCGAGCGGCGAGACGGTGTCGGCCTCGCCGAGTTCGGTGCGAGTGCGGTATGCGAAACCGCCCAGTTCGGGGGGGAGCGGGGCCTGGTCGCGGAACACGAACAACCGCCGACCGTCCAGGTCGAGCACCCAGTAGTCGGCGACGCCGGCGGTGGCGTAGAGTTCCGCTTTGGTGGTGGTGTCGTACTGGAGAGTGGTTCCCGAAACCTCAACGACCAGCAGTGCGGTCGTCGGGTGGTCGGCGTAATCCCGCTGGTTGCCGGGCGCAACCATCACGTCCGGCTGCGGGTCGGAGTCGTCCATTGGAAGTGGGTTGCCGTAGTTGATCCACGCCACTCCGGCGAACACCTTCAGGAGTTGCTCGGCGGTGTTGGCAACCGCGAGCGCGTGCGACCAGTTGACGGCGGGCATGACGACGATCTCCCCGCGGATGCGTTCGGTCCTGGTGTCCCCGAAATAGCCCTGTCCGGCCATCGCGTAATACTGCTCGCGCGTGAACCGGAACGGCTCCCCCGGACGTGGGGTGAGCGCCGGCACTTCGGTCAGCTTCGGCGGCATCGCGGTCATTGGCAGTCCTCCTCGGGTACTCCTCACTCCTCATCATCCCCCTCGCCGTCGTCGTCCGCCACCCCGCTCTTGGCCGCCTCCTCGTCCATCGCTTTCGTCAACGGGGACATCGCCTTCCGCAGCAGTTCCCGCATGTCGTCCAGGTTCGGCACCAGCCCGGTGAACAGCTCGAACTGCTTGGCCGCCTGCCGCACGAACAGCTCGACCCCCGTGACGGTGCCGCACCCGCGGGCGCGGGCGTCCCGCACCAGGAGCGTCTGCTCGGGCGTGTACACGGTGTCGAACACCACCAGCCCCGGCTGGAGGAAGCTGACGTGCAGCGGCGACTCGTCCACGTTCGGGTGCATCCCCACCGGGGTGCCGTTCACCGCAATGTCGCACGGGTCCACGTTGTGCCGGGCGGCCCAGTCGCAGAACTTGCACCCGATCTCGGCGGCCAGCCGTTCGGCCCGCTCGGCCGTGCGGCTGCTGATCGTCACAGTCGCCCCGGCCCGGTGCAGGGCGAACGCGACGGCCCGCGACACCCCGCCCGCCCCCAGCACCAGAACGTGCGACTGGGCCAGTTCCTTCATCGGCGTCTTCGTCTGCTCGGCCTTCTCCGCCAGGTGCGTGTGCAGGCTCTCCAGCGCCGCCGGGTGGTCGGTGTTCAGCACCCGGAACCCGCCGCCGGCCTTCCGCACCAGCGTGTTCGCCGCCCCCACCTGGACGACAATCCCGTCCGCGTCGCCGGCCGTCGCCGCCTCCTCCTTGTGCGGGATGGTCACGCTGTACCCGTCGAACGGCACCGCGTCCAGCGCCGCCACCGCCGCCTTGAACTGCCCTTCCGGCACCCGCACCGGCACGTAGAAGGCGTTCACCTTGTTCCGCAGGAAGGTGTGGTTGTGGATGACCGGGCTGAGGCTGTGCCCGATGGGGTCGCCGACGACGGCGAAGAACCGCGTGTCCTTGTCGATCTTCCTCACCGGGTAGGTGGTGCGGAAATCGACGACGGCCGGCATGCCGGGGGCCAGTTCCCGCTCCTTGTTGAACAGGGCGTAGATCCACGGCGCGCCGAACTTGAGGGCGGTGAACCGCGTGGGGAAGCCGAGATCGCCCATGCCGAAGCAGACGGTCGGCTTGGGCGCCCGCTTCTGAATGGCGACGATCCGGGCGAGGTCGGCCGGGTTGCGGGGCAGGACGGCGATCTTCAACACGTCCGCGTCCTGCTTCAGCATGCGGTCGTAGATGTCGTCCAGGTCGGGCGGCGTCTCGGTCATGTTGTGGTAGGACACCACCCGCTTCACGCTCCCGAACCGGCGGAGGGTGTCGGCGATGTCGGTCTCCAGGTCGATCCAGTCGATCACCCCGGAGACGATCGCCTGCCGCAGCACGATCTGCCGCTCCTGCTCGGTGCCCGGCCACCGCCCGCCGTCGGCCGGCCGGCGGATGGTGCCCAGCCACGCACACCCCGCCCCCTTCGACGGGGCCAGCCGCTTGAAATCGACCGCCTTGGCCAGGAAGTCGATCCGCACTTCCAGGAACTTGCTCCCCCGCTCGGAGGCGGCCTTCAGTTCGGCGAGCATCATCTTGTGACGGGTGCGGGCGACGGCGGCGCACACGCGATCAGGACCGACGGACATGACAGCTTCCCCACGGGCAATACAGCACGGGGAAATGATACACGCGGACGGGCGCGATGTAGGTCGCGGTCGAACTGTCCCCGCAGGGGACGTGAGGCCCGACGGTCAGGGCGAAGGGCGCGACGTGAGTCCGCCGGTGGCGGGGCGAATCATACCGGCGGACTCACGTCG
>JANNDF010000514.1:0-4688 GCA_031387445.1 Planctomycetia bacterium | reverse complement strand
GAGCGAGTCGGGCGGGCAGACCACTTCGGCAATCAGCCGTTCCAATTCGCCCGCCAGTTCCGCGACCGTCTGGACCGCCGGCGCGAGCGAGGGGTCCCCGCGGCGGCCGTAGACGGTCAGCCGGCCGAGCTGCTGGCCGTGGCCGAGGAGGGGCAGTTCGACCCGCCACCCGCCGGCCTGTTCGGGGGCGTGCCCACGGGCCTGCCAGCGGCGGTGGTAGTCGCACCCCCAACGGGGGGCGTTCACGTCCAGTTGGGCGGCGGTCAAGGACAAGCGGGCGGCGGCGACGGCCACCCGCGCCCACACCACATCCCAGTCGTCCTGCCCTTTCAGGTGGGCTTTCACTTCGGTGGCGTCCGGCCGCACCACCCCGGCCCGCACCATTGCCCGCACTCGCGACGCCACCAACTTCACCTCGGCCAGCCCGAACAGCCCGCGGACGAGCAGCAGGGCGATCACCCCGCACGCGGCGATCACCGCCACCGCGTCGTTCTGCCAGTAGGTCGCCAGGATGGCCCCCACCGCCGCCACGAACCCCAGCCCGCCCACGGTGAACAGCACCCACGGGGTGCTCTGCCGCTGCTGCAGCATGTGGTGCAGGTGCCCGCGGTCGGCGGCGGCCAGCCCGCGGCCGGTGAACGTGCGACGGACCACCGCCGCGGCGGTGTCGAAGAACGGCAGCACCAGCAGCCCGACCGGGGCGAGGATGGCCACCGCCGCCCCGCCCCCCTTCACCGACCCGCGGACGCACAAGGCGGCGACCAGCAGGCCGATGAGCGTGCTGCCCGCGTCGCCCAGGTACACCCGCGCGGGCGGGCGGTTGAACCACAGGAACGCGAGCAGCCCGCCTACCAGGGCGAACGCGACCACCGCCGCGAACCCGTTGCCCGCCACCCAGTTCATCAGCCCGAGGGCGGCGCACACGATCGCCCCGAGGGTGCCGAGCATCCCGTCCATGCCGTCGAGCAGGTTGATGGCGTTCACCGCCGCCAGGAACCAGAGGACCGTGACCGGCACGGCGAAGATGCCGAACTCGACCGGCAGGCCGAACGCCGACACCGCCGAAATGGTGTACCCGCCGAACACCGCCGGCAGGATGGCCACGATCTGCCCGACCAGCTTGAACCGCGCCCGCAGCGGCCAGCGGTCGTCGATCACCCCGAGCGTCACCATCAGCCCGGCCGACACCAGCAGCCATTCCCCGCCGGCCATCTCCGAGGCCATCACCGTCCGCACGTCGTCCGACACCGCCAGCCCGACCAGCACGGCCGCCAGCACGCCGACGAATAAGACCACCCCGCCGATGACCGGCACAGCCGCCCGCTGGAGTTTCCGCCGCCCGTCGGGGCTGTCCGTCAGCCCGACCCGCCCGGCAAGCGGAATGGCCGCGCGGGTGAGCACCAGCCCGAATACCAGGGCGAGGGCGAACACGGTCAGGCATGCGGTTTCGATGGGAAACCCTCTACGTCGGGATCCACCGGCTGGGGAGAGCAGCGATCGGGGAACAGGCAGGTGGTGCAGTGGCTAGTTAACCGCGGACGGAGGATAGCACACAGGGGAGGCGTGTGAATTTTATGAGAGGGTCTCCAACGTCAACACCCTGAACACCGGAGTATATTGACACCGTCCCCCTCTGTCCGGTTCCGGGAAATCCGCCATGCGCACACTCTTCGCGCTCGCCCTCACTCTCGTCGCTCCGTTCGCCTTTGGCGCCGACGCCAAGAAAGGCGGGGTGAAGTCGGTCGAAGCGAAGTTCGAGCCGGCCGAGGCCAAGCCGGGCCAGACGGTCACACTCAAGCTCACCGTCACGCTCGAAGACGGGTATTACACCTACCCGCTGGTGCAAACGGACAAAGCCGCCGCAGGCATGGTGAACAAGCTGGACTTCCCCAAGCCCGGCACGGTGGTGTTCGTCGGCGAGGCGCTCGACCCGGCCGGGGCGAAGATGAAGGCCGAGCCGATCCTCGGCATCGAGTCGATGCTCTACTACACCGGCACGGTGGTGTACGAGCGGACGGCGGTGGTCAGCCCGACGGCCAAGGCGGGCGAGGTGGCGGTGGAGTTGCCCAAGTTCCTGCTCAGCGTGTGCGACAAGGACAACTGCTTCCCGCCGAAGACGCTGAAGCCCGAGGCCAAGCTGAAGGTGCTCGACGGCCCGGCCGTGGCGGTGGACAAGAAGTACGCCGAGGAAGTGGAGAAGGCGTTGAAGGCGAAGTGAGCGATCTGGTCGGGTGGCCGGCTCTCGCCGAGAGCCGGTGTCCTGAGCTGCTCTCGGCGAGAGCGGCCCACCCTACCCTACCAGACCGGCCGCGAAAGACATTCCCCCCACTGCCGGTAAACTACACAAGGCCCGCGGCCGTCCGCGGGCCTGCTCCATTTCGAGACCGCACCATGCGCCCGTTCGCCGTCGCGCTCGCCCTCCTGCTGCCCGCTCTCGCGTTCGGTCAGTTCAAGCCGCCCATCCCGGGCGGCGGCAAGGAGGCGAAGAACTTTCTGGATGTGGCCGACCTGACGGTGGCGGTGGACCCGCCGGCGGCGCTGCCGGGCGACGTGGTGACGGTCAAACTCACCATCACCCCGAAGGCCGGTTGCACCACCTACCCGTTCAACGCCCCGCCCGAGCAGGTGAGCAAGAACACTTTCAACCCGTCTCCTGAAAACCCACTCGTGTTCATCGGGCCGCTGGTCGATCCGCCCGGCCAGCACACCAAGGTGAAGGACGGCAAGCCGGAGCAGGTGTACACGGAAGCCGTCACCTGGCAGTTCAAGGCGGTGGTGTCGCCGAAGGCGGGGAAGACGACCGACCCCAGCCCGCTCGCCGGATTCGGCCTGCAAACGTGTAACGACACGAACTGCTTCACCTACAGCAAGGTGTCGGTCCCGCTGGTCATCCTCTCGGGCGAACCCAAGCCGGTGCCGGCCGAGTTGCAACCGTGGGTGGACGCCCACATGAGCGGTCAGCCCCACCCGCTGAACTGGACGCCGGGCACGGCGCCCCCGGCCGCCCCCACCCCTCAGCCGAACAAGGTCGGGGCCACTGGCACCGAGCGAGTCGATCTGATCTGGTTCCTACTGCAAGCGGCCGGGTGGGGGCTGATCACGCTCATCACCCCGTGCGTGTTCCCGATGATCCCGATCACCGTCAGCCTGTTCCTCAAGCAGAGCCAGAACAGCACGGTCGGGGCGGTGAAGCAGGCCGGCATCTACTGCCTGACCATCATCGTCATGCTCGGCGTGCCGACCGCCTTCCTGCTCGACCGGTTCACCAAGCTGAGCGTCGACCCGTACATGAACGTGTTCCTCGGCGGGCTGTTCGTGTTTTTCGCGGTCAGCCTGTTCGGCGCCTACGAGGCGACCATCCGCCTCACCTTCGGGTTCCTGTCGGTCCTGGGCGGGGCGCTGGCGCTCACCTCGGCGGTCGTCACGCACGTCGGGCTGTCGAACGGTGAACTCACGTGGGCAGGTGAAACGGAAGGGGTGATCTGGAAGTGGGTGACGGTCGGCGTGTGTGCGGTCATCGGCGGAATCCTGTTCGCCACCCGCCGGCCGGGGTCGCAAGACGGACTGCTGAAGTACGTGGACGCCCGGCGGAAAGCCGGCGGCATCCTCGGCACCGTGTTCGGGGCGGTGCTGTTCAGCGTCATCAGCTTCACCTGCGTGGCCCCGTTCCTGGGGGCGTTCGCCGGGTTGGCCGCCGGCGGCAAGTACGAGAAGTGGGAACTGGTGCTGGCCGGGCTGTCGTTCTCCACCGCGTTCGCCTCGCCGTTCTTCGTGCTGGCGATGTTCCCGTCGCTCATCAAGAAGATGCCCAAGTCGGGCGGGTGGCTGGACGTGGTGAAGGCGGTGATGGGGTTCGTCGAGTTGGCAGCGGCGTTCAAGTTCGCTCGCACCGCCGAACTGCGGTGGCTCGACCCGCCCGAGTATTTCACCTACAGCGTCTGTCTGGCCGCGTTCGCCGTGATTAGTGCGGTGTGCGGGCTGTACCTGCTCGGCGTGTTCCGCCTGCCGCACGACGACGAGGAGAAGACCAAGTTGAGCGTACCGCGGCTGCTGTTCGCCATCGCGTTCATCGGACTGGGCGTGTACCTGGTGCCGGGCCTGTTCCAGGAATCCGAGGGGCGGAACCAGCGTCCGCAAGGGGTGGTGTTCGCGTGGGTGGATTCGTTCCTACTGCCGGACACCAAGCGGGGGTTACGCGATCTGGACGGCGAGACGGCGAAGATCGCCGAGAAGGTGCGGAAGTGGGAGGAGGAGAAGAAGACCAACCCGGCGGCCAAGCCGCCCGAGCGGCGGCTCGTCTTCGTTGACTTCACGGGGGTGACGTGCAGCAACTGCCGGTTGAACGAACAGAACGTGTTCCCACGACCGGAGGTGGAAGAGTTGATGAAGAAGTACACGGAGGTGCAGCTCTACACCGACACGGTGCCGGCGAAGTTGTATAATGGGTCGCCGCCCTCGCTCGCCGCACGGAATGCCGAAGCGCTGAAGAATAAGGGCTATCAGGTGAAGGAGTATGGCACCGAGCAACTGCCGCTGTATGTGATCCTGGAAGTGAAGGCGGACGGCTCGACGAGAACAGTAGACGTGTACCCGGAGGGGAAGATCAACGACGTGCCGGCGTTCGTCGAGTTCTTGCGGAAGCCGCTGGAAGGGAAGTAGCACTCCTCTTCGCGGCGAGCGGCAGCGAG
>JANNDF010000482.1:0-1632 GCA_031387445.1 Planctomycetia bacterium | reverse complement strand
CCCCGAGGTGATCGCCCTCAAGGGGCTGTCCGACGAGGTGCCGGGGTACGCCCTCCGCACCCTCGTCCGCCCCGGCGTCACCGGCCTGGCGCAGATCCAACTGCCGGCCGACACGGACGTGACCAGCGTGCGGCACAAGGTGTACTACGACCTGTACTACCTGTCGCACCAGAGCGTGTGGCTCGACGTCCGCATCTGCTCGGGTACCGTGCTCAAGTGCTTCTGCGGCCCGGAAACGTTGCGGAAACTGCTCTCCCTGCCCACCCGCGAGCAGGTGTGCGATCACTTCCTGTCGCTGCTGGTCGCCCCCGAGGCCGCGGGCGTAGTCGTCCCGGCCACGGTGCTGTGAATGACGCCCGACCGCCCCCACATCGTTTACCTCACTCACCGCGTCCCGTACCCGCCGGACAAGGGCGACCGCATCCGCAACTACCATGTGCTGCGGGAGCTGTCGAAGCACGCTCGCGTGTGGCTCGCCGCCCTCGCCGACGAACCGGTCACACCAGATCAAACCGCACGCCTGAACGAGTTGTGCGAACGGGTGGTGTTGCTGCCGCACCCGCGGGCGCGGGCGCGAGCCGGAATGAGCCTGCTCGCCGGGCGGAGCCTGAGCGAAGGGCTGTTCCACAGTCCCGCCCTCAACGCCGTCCTCGCCGGCTGGCGGAAGGAAGCCGAGTTCGCCGCAAGTCTCGTGTCGGCGTCGAGCATGGCCCCCTACCAGCGGCGGTACGGGTGGGATCAGGTGCCGGGGTTCGTCGATCTGGTGGACGTGGATTCGCAGAAGTTCTTCGACTACTCGGCGACCGCGGGCATCCCGAAGCGGTGGCTGTTCGCGCTCGAAGGGCGACGGGTGCGGAAGTTGGAGAAGGAACTGTGCGGGTGGGCAAAGGGGGTGTTCCTCGTCAGCCCGGCGGAGGCGAAACTGTTCGACGGATTCACCGCCGCCGGCACGGCCACCGCCGCCACGAACGGTGTCGATCTGGACTACTTCCGCCCGCAACCGGACGTGAAATTGAAACTGGCGTGCGCGTTCGTCGGGGCGATGGACTACCCGCCGAACGTGGACGCGGCCGTGTGGTTCGCCACCGACATCTGGCCGCGGGTGCGGGCGGTTCATGCCGCGGCCGAGTTCCGGGTGATCGGCCGCCAGCCGACGCCGACCGTGCTACGCTTGCACGGCACCAACGGGGTGAACGTGGTCGGCCAGGTGCCGGACGTTCGCCCGCATGTGGCGAGTGCGGCCGTCGCGGTGTGTCCGGTGCGGATCGCCCGCGGGCTGCAAAACAAAGTGATCGAGGCGATGGCGATGGGGAAGCCGACGGTCGCCTCCCCGCCCGCCATTGCCGCGTTGAAAGTGGAGATCGGGCGAGACGTGCTGTCGCCGACCACGGCCGACGAGTGGGTGAACACGTTGGTTGCACTACTTGGTGACGCGAAGCGACAGGCCGAACTTGGGGCGAACGGCCGGAAGTACGTGGAAGAGCACCACCACTGGGATAAGTGCCTGCGGCCACTGGTGGAGTCGATGAATCTGGTTCCCATCTCCCCTGGGGGAGAGCGGTGAGGGGGATGGGGTGAGTAACGCCCCTCACCCGCCGGGTTCGCTCCGCTCACCTCGGCGACCTCTCCCCA
>JANNDF010000481.1:0-8644 GCA_031387445.1 Planctomycetia bacterium | reverse complement strand
GGTCGATCCCGATGCCGGTCGCCCGCACCCTGCCGCCCGACTTGGCCGACACCCCGCCGCCGGTCTTCCCTTCCGCCCCCACGCCCGACGCCGTAGAACAGCGGGCATGATCCCCCGCGACCAAATCCTCGCCCGCCTCCGTTCGCAGGTCGAATCGGGCCGCCCGATCGTCGGCGGCGGGGCCGGCACCGGCCTGAGCGCCAAGTGCGGCGAGGCCGGCGGCCTCGACCTCATCATCATCTACAACTCCGGCCGATACCGCATGGCCGGCCGCGGCTCGCTCGCCGGCATGATGCCCTACGGCGACGCCAACGCCATCGTCATGGACATGGCCCGCGAGGTGCTGCCCATCGTCGAGCACACGCCGGTGCTCGCCGGGGTGTGCGGCACCGACCCGTTCCGCGTGATGAAACGCTTCCTGATGGACGTGCGGGACGCCGGGTTCAGCGGGGTGCAGAACTTCCCCACCGTCGGGCTGATCGACGGCGTGTTCCGGCAGAACCTGGAAGAGACCGGCATGGGGTACGACAAGGAAGTGGAGATGATCGCGGCGGCGAGCGACATGGGCCTGCTGACGTGCCCGTATGTGTTCACGCCGCAGGACGCCGAGCGGATGGCCGCGGCCGGGGCGGACGTACTCATCCCGCACATGGGGCTGACCACCAAAGGCTCCATCGGGGCGAAGACAGCGCTGACTCTGGAAGAGAGCGTGAAGCAGGTGCAGGCGATGGCCGACGCCGCCCGGCGGGTGAACCCGGACGTGCTGGTGCTCTGCCACGGCGGGCCGATCGCGGAACCCGACGACGTGGCTTATGTGTTGAAGCACACGAAAGGGGTGGTCGGCTTCTTCGGCGCCAGCAGCATCGAACGCCTGCCCACCGAGGTGGCCATCACCGACTGCGTGAAGCGGTTCAAGAGCATGCCGCTGTAATCGCCGGAAACGCTGGTGTCTTGCCCGCAAGTTTTCCCCGAGGAGAGGTAAGACGCCCGCGTTCCTGGTTGATCGTGGTTCTGATGGCGCCCATCATTCGCCCGGATCACGAATGCGAAGGTAAACCCCGGCCTCACCGGGTATGTGGCCTGTCTCGATCACTCCTCCGTTCGCTGTCAGGTCCGAGAAGGCTTCTTCGATTGTCTCACCACTGCCGCCGACAGCACGATGTGGCGAAGGGGAAGGAAGTTGGCATTGGGAGAGTATTTCACATACCTCTGAGGTCGATGTCGTAAACCACTCCTTCCCAAGCGATGTTGGAATTTTTCGGCCGAGCTGTCGAAGACGCTGATGCACCTGCTGTTCCAACTTCCGTCCACCCCAAGTCCGAAAAACAAACAGCACTTCGGGGCGTTCAGGGTATGCTGCCTTCTCGCTGATTTGTGATCGGATTCGGCCAAGTGCTCCTTCGAATGGGTCCTGCGAATAGCCGAGTTTTACGGGGTAGGAATGCTCCCCTTTCAGATGCGCGAGTTCTTTCAGCGATGGGAAGGTAAAGCCGTAGAGTTCCTGATCGCCCTCGCCTTGAATAAGCGTCGCATCAAGCCCCAAGTACGGGGCGTAGGATTCGGCAATCCAGGCAGAACGGCAAACCGCGGCGATCTCTGGGTCTGCATCGAACCGCGTGTTCTTGTACCGCTCTAACAATCCGGCTACCACTTCGTGCTCGGACTCGACGGCAACTCTGTCAAATGCGTAGGTCTTCAGTCGCAGCCTGCCGCCAGAGTCGAATTGCACATCGACCTCCTTGTAGCAGTCCGTGGTTTCGGGAGCGGTCCAGCCAAGAGCGCCGATGTGGAGTTTGTCGCCGTAGGCCCTTAGATCCTGCACAAGAACGACCCTTTCAGAAACCGTTGAGTCAAGACATGGCCGCCCCTCAGAGTCGTAGGCGTGAACAAAGCCGTCAATAACCTCTCGGCGTTCAATCGTGGGCCGCTTGTTTGGTTTTTTTGCCACGATTGCACCGTCCTGTTGGTTTGGCAAAACACGCCTCATGGTTAGAGTAATCTTATCGGTCAGGCGGTGTCCGGAGGCGCATGGCATTGGACGCAACCCGAACTACGCAGGGCACGGTTCTCTTCAGCTCATGTGTCGAGTTGAGGGCTGTCCTCGGATGACGAATCGGGTTACCCCAACTCCTGGTGACAGGCGATCACGTTCCGTTCTCGGCGGAACCGCCTGGTGACACTGCATTTATGGCAAGATGCCTGGGCAAGGTGGTGTGCGTGGCAGCCGTGGCAGTCACCCCCGCTTCGATCTCGGAACGCCCCCGGCTCCGCGTCGGCAGGCCTCACCCGTCGGCTTGACACAAATTCCCGCGTCGGGTACACGCCCGCCGCTTCGGTGCGGACTCCGCGTCGGACGGGGGGATTGTTGATGACCGTCATCCGTGAGGTCGGCCGCAGGGCGTGGGTTGTCGGGCTGGCGTTGGCCGTCGGGCTGACGGCCGCCGTCCCCGCACCGGTGGCCGCCCAGCAGTACGCCTCCCCCGCCGGCCGCAAGATCGCCGACGTGTTCGTGATGGACAACAAGGTCCGCACGTCGCCGCACGTCCTGGCCAAGTTGCAGAGCGTGCGGAAAGGCGGCACGTTCAACGACCACGGGGCCAACCGGGACGTGGCCCTGCTGCTGGCCACCGGCTGGTTCGCCCCGAACGGCGTCGAGATGAAGACGAGCGTGGCGGCCGACGACACGGTGACGGTGTTCGTGTACGTGAAGGAACTGGCCGCCACCGTCCAGGCGATCAACTTCGTCGGCAACCAGCACTACAGCGAATCGGCCCTGCTCGAACTCACCCCGAAACTGCGGAAGGGGTCGCCGCTCAACCCGGCCCTGAACAAGCAGGCGGCCGCCGCCATCACCCAGAAGATGCGGGACGACGGCCGGTACTACGCCACCTGTACACTCACCAGCGGGAAGAGCGAGGTGGACGAGGCGGTCACGTTCAACATCGTCGAGGGGCCGGTGGTGCGGGTGGGAGAGGTGGAGTTCCGCGGGAACACGATGCGGTTCGAGACGAGCGGCGGGCGGCTGAAGACGATCGCCAAGGCCCGCGGGCCGATGCTCGGCGTGCCCACCGTGCTGACGCCCACGTTCACCCCGCAGATGCTGGACGTGGACCGCAAGGCGCTGCTCGCCCACTACCACCAGCTCGGCTACCTGGACGCGATGGTCGACGCCGAGGTGGTGCCGACCAGTTACGACCTGAGCACGGTCAAGCTGATCTACCACATCCACGAGGGCAAGCCGTACACGGTGAACAGCGTCCGGATCGAAGGGAACACGGTGTACACCGAGAAGGATCTGAAGAAGTACACCGAGCAGGCGGCGGGCAAGCTGTACGACGACATCACCGTGCAGAAGGACGCCCAGCGGCTGAGCCAGTGGTACGGCAGCGGCGGGTACCAGGTGCGGGTGATCCCCGAGCAGTTCGTGGTGCCGGGCAAGGCGAACGTGGTGGACGTGTGCTACCGGGTGCTCGAGCCGACGCATGTGGTGCAGGCGCAAGCGACCGAGGGCGGCGCCCGCGGGCAGGCCCCGCGACCGGCCCGGGTGGGCGAGATCAAGATCGAGGGGAACAGCTTCACCCGCCGGCGGGTCGTGCTGAACGAGATCCGCGGCATCCTGGAGCCGGGGCAGGTGCTCGACTACGGGCGGCTCGACACGGCCCGGCAGAACCTGGCCCGCCGCGGGCTGTTCGACATGGAGGAGCCGCCGTCCGTCACGGTGGACGAGTCCGACCCGACGAGCGAGTACAAGGACATCATCATCCGCGTGCGGGAAACGCAGACCGGGCAGGCCGGGTTGCAGGTGGGGGTGAACTCGAACGCCGGGGTGAGCGGCACGCTGACGGTGAACCAGCGGAACTTCGACATCCTCCGCTTCCCGACCAGCTTCGACGACCTGTTCGGCGGGCGGGCGTTCCGCGGGGCCGGGCAGGAACTGCGGCTGACGGCCATGCCGGGGCAAGTGTTCCAGCGGTACGAGGCCACCTGGCGGGAGCCGTACCTGTTCGACAGCCGGTTCGGGCTGACGACCAACGCCTACTACACGTCGCGGGCGTTCAACGAGTTCGGCGAGGCCCGGTACGGCGGCAGGTACACCCTCGACTACCGGTTCGACAACAACCCCATCTGGGGGGCCAGCGTGTCCGCCCGCACGGAAGGGGTGGACATCAACAGCGTGCCGTTCGACGCGCCGGACAGCATCACCCGCGACTTCGGCAAACACTTCGTGTTCGGCCTACGGGCGGGGGTCAACCGCGACACCCGCGACAGCTTCCTGACGCCGAGCACCGGCAGCCTGCTGGACGTCGGAGTCGAGCAGGTGCTGGGCAGCTACACCTTCCCCATCGCCACGGCCGAGTTCACCAAGTTCTGGACGCTGCACCAGGCGCGGGACGGGGGGTGGAAGGGGGTGTTGGCCGCGCGGAGTTCCATGACCGTCATGTCGAACGACGCGCCGGTGATCGAGCGGGTGTTCGCCGGCGGGTTCCGCAGCATCCGCGGGTTCCAGTTCCGCGGCGTGGGGCCGGTGGGTAGCGGGCCGCTCGGCAGCCAGTACCAGACCGGGGGCACGTACGCCCTCCTCAGCACCATCGAGTACCAACTGCCACTGGTGGCGAACGAGCGGATCAGCTTCGTGGCGTTCTTCGACCACGGGACGGTGAGCAACCGGGTGACGCTCGACGACTACCGGGCGGCCGTGGGGGTCGGCCTGCGGCTGAAGATCCCGGGCATGGGGCCGCTGCCCATCGCGCTGGACTTCGGCTTCCCGGTCAAACAGGCGAGCACCGACGTCAAGCAGATGTTCAGCTTCTACGTCGGCTGGATCGGCGGGCAGTGACGACGGATGCCTGATACCGGGAACGCGGTGCCCGGGTGTGGCCCCAACGGGGCCACCGGGAATAGCCAGGGGTGATGGAGCACCGGAGGTGCGACAGAACCCCTGGAACGGATGCGAAAAGTGGCTGAAGCCCCGGAGGGTCGACCCGAACAAACGGGGGCGCCCCTCCGGGGCTTCTGGGTTGTCGGTGTACCTTTCCAGGGGTTCTCGCTCGCCTGCGGCTCGCTTCACCCCTGGCTCGCAGCTCCGTGGAACCCAACCGGGCACCAACAACGGGTGCCCGGTTTCGTTTTCCCCTCCATCCGATGTGCTGGCGCAACCCCGCGTAACGCGGGGGCGGTTCCCCTTCGCCCGGCGAAACCCCGTCAGGTATAATCGGTAACGACGCACGGACCTCCCGGACGGAGCTTGCCCTATGGCCACGGCCACCCCCCCCCCCCCCAAACCCCCCCCCCCGCGGGGTGCCCGCGTCGGGCAGGCCAAATCCGCCGCCCCCCACAAGTTTGGGATGAAAGCCAACGTTGTCGGGGCCGCGGCCGCCGCCGTCGTGTTCCTCGGCTACCTGGCCGTTGCCATCACCCTCGACAAGCTGTTCGCCCTGCCCGACTGGGTGCGGCTGCTCGGCCTGGTTGGGCTGCTCGGCGGGCTGGTGGCGGTCGTCTGGTTCCTGATCGTGCGGCCGATGCGGCGGCGGGTGAACCCGCGGTACGTCGCCCGCAAGATCGAGCAGACGCTGCCCGACGCCAAAAACGTGCTCATCAACTGGGTGGACCTGCAAGACGAGCAACTGCCCGGCAGCGTGAAAACGGCGGTCGGGGTGAACGCGGCGGCGGGCATGGCCGACGCGGACGTGGACACGGCCACCAACTCGAAGCCGGTGGTCTGGCTGGGGTCGGCGGTCGGCGTGCTGGTGCTGGTGCTGGCCGTCCTGTTCCTGGTGTTCAGCGGGCCGCAATTCTTCTCGCTGCTGCAGAGGGCGGTGGTGCCGTTCAAGCCGGCCGAGATCGCCAGCGCCACCACCATTCAAATTGACGAGCCGAAAGACGGCGACGTGACCGTCACCGACGGCCAGCCGCTCACCATCGCCGTCACGCTCAGCGGGCGGCTGCCCAACCCGGACGGCCCGGACAAGGCCCGCCTGCTGGTGCGGTACAGCCAGGACTCCACGGATGTGATCGAGTTGCCGCTGACGCAGGCCGGGCGGTCGGACGAGTTCCGTATCGACCTCGGCCGCGGCACCATCCTGAACGGCTTCTGGTACCGCGTGGCCGCCGCCGACGCCCGCACGCCCGAGTATCAGGTGACCGTTCGCACCCGCCCGATGCTGAGCGACTTCGTGGCCGTGTACGACTACCCGGCGTACCTGAAGTGGCCGAAGGACACCGAGAAGGGGCCGAACCTGTCGGCCATCCGCGGCACCACCGTGGTGCTGAGTGCGAAGGCCAACCGCCCGCTGCAATCGGCCACGCTCACCGCCGCCGCGGTGGACGGCACGCGGGAGATCATCCGCGGCGAGGTGTCCGGCGAGGGACGGGACCGGGTGAAGTTCACGCTGAAACTGAAGGCGAGCGGGACGTACCGCATCGAGTTCAAGCCGAGCGGCCCGGAGGTGTCCACCGCCACGGCCGATTACCCGATCACCGTGAGCGTGGACCGGGCGCCGGAAGTGGAGATCGCGTCGCCGAAGGAAGACGAGGTTCAACTGCCGCTGAACGGCCTACTGGCAGTGGACGGCAAGGCGACCGACGACCACGGCATCGTGAGCATGGAGCTGCGGTTCAAGCTGGTGGGGAACGACCTGCTGGCGATCAAGCCGAAGGCGTTCCGCGACGGCAAGCCGCTCACCCGCGAGCAGGACGGCACGCAACTGACCGGCATCCCCGACTACAAGGACTCGGTGAAACTCGACACGCTCACCACCACCGAGGGCAAGCCGGTGGTGCTGAAGGAAACCGACGTGCTCGAATACTGGGTCGCGGCCATCGACAATTGCACCGAGCCGGCCGCGAACGTGGGCGAGTCGGTGCGCAAGAAGGTGCGGCTGCTGCCGGCGGTGAAGGAGCCGACTCAGAAGCAGGACCAGACCAAGCAGGAGCAGCAGCGGAAGAAGGACGAGCAGAAGACCGAGGCGAAGCGGGACGATCAGCTCAAGAACGAGAAGCGGCCTGAGGAGCAGGCCCGCAATCCGGAGAAGGACCCGCAGCAGCCGCCGAAGGGCGAGAACCCGAACGAACAGCCGATGGACGGCAAGGGCGAAAAAAACCAAGGCCCGATGAAGGGCGACACCCCGCCGGAGAGCACCCCGAACGGTGACGGCAAAGGCACGCCGGAAGACAAGGAGTTGGAGAAGAAGGCCGAGGACTTGAAGAACAAGATCGAGGAGCAGAAGCAGAAGGAGAAGCAAGAGGCCGGTGACGCCCGCGGCAACGGCGACAAGTCCGAGGGCACCGAGACGAAGCCCGACGCGGCCGCCAAGCCACCGGACGATCCGAAGGGTCAGCCGAACGGCGACGGGGCGAAGGAGTCGGCCCAGGAGAAGGCGGGGCCGAAGCCGGAAGACATGAACAAGCCGGAGAACAACCCGAGCCAGGGGAAGGACGGCGGCAAGCTGGTGGACCCGCAGCGGAGCGAGGGCAAAGAGCCGCCGAAGGAGGGGGCGAAGGGCGAAGAGCAACCGACCGGCGACCAGCCGAAGAACGCTCCGAAGGAGGGCACCGAGGCCGGCACGTCGAAGGAGTCGAAAGAGCCGCCGCAGCCGAAGCCGGGCGACCCTAAGAAGCCGGAGGACGGCAAGAAGGACGGCCAGGCCGGTGACGCCCGCGGGGCCGAACCGCCGCCGCAAGGCGACAAGTCGCAAGACCCCGCCAACCCAATGAACGGCGGGAATACCGAGAAGAAGACCGACCCGAACGACCTGAGCGGGTCGAAGCCGAAGGGCGAACCGACCCGCGGCGACACCAAGCCGGAGCCGAAGAAGGGCGGGGAGAAGGGCGAGCCGGAGAAGGACGCCGGCGGGGCGAAGGGCGAAGCGCCGACCAAGCCGGCCGAGAGCAAGGACCCGCCGAAGGGTGGGCCGAACGAGCCGATGCCGCCGAAGAAGGGGGCGCCGGCTGACGCCACCCAGGAGAAACCGCAGCCGAAGGACGGGGCCGACGGCAAGAACGACCCGGCCGAGGGCAAGGGCGAAGGGCCGAAGCCGACCAAGCCGATGGACGGCGGCAAGGGCGAAGACGACAAGGGCACCGCGAAGCCGTCGGACATCAAGAAGCCGGACGGCGGCGGCTCCGGCGAGAAGCAGCCGCAAGACCCGAAGCAGCCGCAGGGCAGCGGCAACGACGACAAGAAGCTCGACCCGAAGGAGATGGAGAAGGCCGTCCAGAACCTCGACTCCAAAGACCCGAAGGAGAAGAAGGACGCCCAGGACAAGCTGGACAAGGCCGTCGGGAAGGAGAACCGCGAGAAGATCGAGCAGATGCAGAAGGACCTGAAGTCCGACGACAAGGCGACCCGCGAGGCCGCGGAGAAGAAGCTCGAAGAGATGGCCAAGGACGCGCAGAAGAACGCCGGCGGGCAGCAACAGCAACCGAAGGAACTCACCGAGAAGGAGAAGAAGGAACTGCTCGACGCCGCAAATAAGCTGGATTCCAAAGACCCGAACGAGAAGAAGGACGCTCAGGATAAGCTCGACAAGGCGATGGGGAAAGACAACCGCGAGAAGATCGAGCAGATGCAGAAGGACCTGAAGTCCGACGACAAGGCGACCCGCGAGGCCGCGGAGAAGAAGCTCGAAGAGATGGCCAAGGACGC
>JANNDF010000464.1:0-1736 GCA_031387445.1 Planctomycetia bacterium | reverse complement strand
TTCACATCACCCGGCCCCTTACGGGGCACGGCTCGCCCGTTCCGGCATCTTACTTCTCCGCCTACTTCTTCGCGTCCACCTGTTGCTGGCGGTCTTCGACGAACCACCGCGGCACGGTCGTCGGGTCCTGCCGCGTCACCGGCTTGTTGTCCACCACCACCCGCGACTGCTTGATGGCGCTCACACCCAGTTGCCTCAGCAGCACCTTCTTGCCCGGCCCGCCCTTCACCTCGGCGGTGGCGGCGGTCCCGTTCTCGGCGATCATCCCCTCGCGGCTGATCGTCCCCAGTTGCGTCACGTTCTCCGGGAACTCGGCCAGGTGGTCTTGCATCGCCTTCACCAGATCGGAAAACGCCTGCTTCTCGGCCACCGCCCGCACTTTGTCGGCGAAGCCGGCCGGGTCCGCAGGGATCACGTCCTCGGGTGGGGTGTCGGACCGCAGGTTCCGCTTCTGGTCGGCGCGAATCTCGGCCAGCCGCTTCTCGATCCCCGGCGTCAGTTGCTGCACCCGTGCCGCCACCTGGGCGTCCACCACCGCCGGATCGACCACATGGGCCAGCAGGTAGGAGTACCGCTGCTTCTCCATCAGCTTGGCGGCGGTGGCGAGAGCCTCGGCGGGCGTGCCCTGCGGGTAGAACTCCGCGGCGGGGGCGATGCCGTACCGCGACGGCAGGATGATGTCTTTCACGTCTTCCGCCACCGCCGCCGACCCCACCGCCGCCAGCACCGCGAGTGTCAACACGCTCCGCATGGGTCCGCCTCCTGGGTTGGTCGCGCTCGCCGTTGGCTCGCGGCTAACCGTCATCCACCACTTTACCCCATCGGCTGGGGGGCACGCCAGCGGCCACCCCCACCCCGCGACACGCCCGATCCGGTATAATCGGCGGCATGGCAGGCAACACCTTCGGCAAACTCTTCCGCGTCACCACCGCCGGCGTCAGTCACGGCCCCGGCTACGTGTGCATCATCGACGGCTGCCCGGCCGGGCTGGAACTGTCGGTTGAAGATCTCTTGCCCGACCTCCGACGCCGCCGGCCGGGGCAGTCGAAGCTGACCACCCAGCGGGACGAGAGCGACACGCCCGAAATCTGGAGCGGCGTGTACCAGGGGAAGACCGACGGCACGCCCATTGGCATCCTGTTCCGCAACGCCGACCAGCGGAGCCACGACTACGGCGACATCGTGACCAAGTACCGGCCCGGCCACGCGGACTACACGTTCGACGCGAAGTACGGGTTCCGCGACCCGCGCGGGGGCGGGCGGAGTTCGGCCCGCGAGACTGTCTGCCGTGTGGCGGCGGGTGCCGTGGCGAAGAAACTGCTCGCCCGGCACGGCGTTCGTGTGTTGGGTTATGTGAAGCAGGTGGGACATGTGGTGGCGGACATTCCCGACCCGACGGCGGTGACGCTGGAACAGGTGGAAGCGTCGCCGACACGTTGCCCGGTGCCGGAGGCCGCGGCGGACATGGAGGCGCTGATCGACGCGGTGAGAAAGGACCGCGACAGCATCGGCGGGGTGAGTGAACTGGTGGCGGTGGGCGTGCCGCCGGGCCTTGGTGAACCGGTGTTCGACAAACTGAAGGCGGATTTGGGGAAGGCTTTGCTGAGTTTGCCGGCGGTGACGGCATTCGAGTACGGCAACGGGTTCGCGGTGGCGACCATGCGGGGGAGCGAGAATAACGACCACTTCACGGTGAACCGGCGGTGTGAACCCCCCGGTGGTTTTGACCAGCAAAC
>JANNDF010000458.1:0-7648 GCA_031387445.1 Planctomycetia bacterium | reverse complement strand
CTGGAACCGCCGGCGTCAGCCGGCTGGGTGCCAAACTTGCCCCAAAGAACAGGGGCACCGACTCGCACGGTCGTTTGACACGCTTCGGCCGCTCGGGTACGCTTGGCTGAAACGCCGAGACAGGTTGCGCCGGCTCAAACCAATTGCAAATTCGGCGGCCAATTGTGGTGCAACTGATGGGTGCCCAACCTCCATCGCTCGTCATCCCCCCCTTTCAACCGAAATGTCCGCGTTGTGGCAAGGCAATGAACGGTCTGGATCTTATGGCCCTACAGTGCCACGAGTGCATCACTGCTGAACGGAAAGCCCGTGAAGAAGCGGAGCGGCCCCTCCGTGAGGCCCAGAAGGAAGCCGCCGATGACCGCTTCGGCGTGGTGTGTCCACTATGCCGAGAGGGCAGCAGCGGATGCTCGAGTTGCTCCGACGGCTGGGTTCGCTACCCGCGGCACATGCTGAATCGCATGCGAGTCGAGGATGCGGCCCGCAACCGGCGGCGACGGACGGTTTGGCTGCTCATCGCGGCTGGTGGCCTGTTGGTCGCTGGCGTCGTCGCCGTATTGGTCTGGCTCCTGTCATGATTCGTCAGGTCATTTCGAAGACAGGGGCGTCGAGTCCTGCACGCCAAATCGGTCGCGTCAGCAGACTGTGGTCTCAGAGGTTGTTGCCTTTTACTCTGCGCACTCGGGCCGCCACAGGTGATCTGTGTCATTCAACCACAGGAGGGTGTGGGGATGGTGTGGACGAGTTGCAGCCGGATGAAGTAAGTACGGACGAGGCGTTCGGCGTGTCGCCCGCCATCGCCGAGCGACATCACTCACCCGTGTCCGTCATCTGGTGGGACTGAACCGAGGTCGACCCAGGCGACGGGTGGAACCGGGCGGCATCTACTTCGCCGGTGGATAGCCGGGGTCGGCCAGCACCGGCGGCAGCTCGACTTCAAGCACCTCCGTACAACTCTTGCGGATCACGTCGCAGTAGGTGGTGAGCGTCAGGTCGTCGGCGTCGCCGCCGAACGGCTCCTCCACGTTCTCGGCGGTCAGTTCGGTGCCGAGCAGGAAGTAGGCCATGAGCGACACCACCGGGATGGCCCAGTAGTGGTACTCGGCGGTCATGAACCACGGGGCGGTGATCAGGTACAGCACGGTGCCGTGGCGGAGCAGGCTGCGGTAGGAGAGCGGCACCGGGCTGCTGCGAATCCGCTCGCACGCCCCGCACACGTCGAGGAGCGCCCGCGCGTGCGGGTCGAGGGCGAGGAACTCGAAGTCAGAAATCGCTCCGGCCGTCCGCCACGCCTTGAGTTGCGTGTAGACCCGCCCGGCCAGATGTGCGGGCACATGGGTCGGTGTGGCCGGGTCGGTCTCGAATCCCGGCACCGTTTGCAGCGGTTGCCCGCCCCGCAGGTGCTTCTTCAGCGCCACCGCGAACCCGACCACCAGCCGGGCGAAGGCTTGCCGCTCGTCGGCCGACGGGTTCGCCAGCACGCCCACCTTCAGGCACAGGTTGCGGCTGTCGTTGATGAGCTGCCCCCACAACTTGCGGGCCTCCCACCACCGCTCGTAGGCCTCGCGGTTGCGGAAGCCGAGCAGCACGCCGAGCAGCACGGCGTTCACGACGGACAGTTCACCGATCCACTTGGGCGCGTCGATCTTGAGGGCGTAGTCCACCAGCAGTTCGACGCCGAGCGTGTACAGGGCGACGACCAGCACGCACACGTCCAGCCGTTTCCACACGGGCAGCGGCGGCCAGATGCCGTTCCACAGGCTGACGAGTCTCGGAATCACGCCGCACACCTCGCCGGGAACAGTTGGAGGGGTGAGGCTACGAACGGGACGAGACGGGTGCAAGTGAGTGAGCAAAGTGAGGTGCGAGAGCCGGCGGCGGGGTTCGCACCCGCATGAACCCGCTTACGAGACGGGTGCCTTCCTGAGGTCGAGCCACGCCGGCAGTGGAGTCGCGCGTGAGAGAATCGAACTCTCCTGGTCCTGCTCCCGAAGCAGGCGGCCCACCAGTGGCCCTACGCACGAGTCGAGCAGAGAAGCAAGGATTTGAACCCTGTACGGCGGGGTTGGAATCCGCCTGCTCTCCCAGGAGCACTCCTCTGTGTTCTTCTGGCGAACCCCGGCAGTCATGCCGGGGGTGCTTGGGCACCCAACCCCCGGCATGACTGCCGCGGTTCACCATGAGGCGGCTTGGGGGGAGTCGAACCCACCACTTCGGCTTTCACAGAGCCGCGTGCGAAACCGCTACACCACAACCCGCGTGAATTGGACACGACCCCCAACTGGCGGGTTCACGAAAATCGGGCCGCGGACGGCCTGTCGGGCATCAGGCGCAGACTTGCAATCTTGAGAATGACGCCGGCCGCGGGGTTGCCGCCAAACCGTGACCAATCACCACAACCGATTGAACCGGCTGAAGTTCGCTCATCGGATTCTCTCGCCACCGCTTCGGCGTGTCCGGAGCGCAACCCCGGCGCTATACTACCCTTCTGTTTTCCCCCGGCGGACCGCGCAGTCTCATGGCACCCTCTTCCCCGATCGGCTGGTGGCGGTCGGACGGCACCCCGATGGCCTCCGACGCGACCAGCGCGGCGGAGTTGTTCACCCGCCTCGGCACCGCGGCAGCGGTGCTGTCCACCCCCACCGGGCTGGCGGTCGGTACCGGCGGCACGGCGGTCATTGGTCTGGCTGGGTCGGGTGAAGGCTTCCTCCCGCTGCTCGGCTACGCCGCCCCGCTCACCCCCGCCCACCTCGGCAGTGCGGCCTTCCTGCAATCGCACAACCTCCGCTTCCCGTACATGACCGGGGCGATGGCGAACGGCATCGCCTCGTGCGAGATCGTGGAGGCGATGGCCCGCAACGGCATGCTCGGCAGCTTCGGCGCGGCCGGGCTGTCGGTCGAGCGGGTGACGCAAGCCGTGGACCGGTTGCAAGCGAACCTGGGCGACAGGACGTTCGCGGTGAACCTGATTCACAGCCCGAACGAGCCGGCGCACGAGATGGCCGTCGCCGAACTGCTGCTACGGAAACGGGTGCGGCTGATCGAAGCGAGTGCGTACCTCGACTTGACGCCCGCGGTGGTGCGGTATCGCGTGGCGGGGCTGACGAAGAACCCCGACGGCACGGTGCGGGCCGACAACCGCGTCATGGCGAAGGTGTCTCGCGGGGAGGTGGCTACGCGGTTTCTCTCCCCCGCCCCGGCACGCATCCTCACCGAACTGGTGAAAGCCGGGCACATCACGCAGAGTCAGGCCGAACTCGCCGCCCGCGTGCCCATGTGCGACGACCTGACCGCCGAGGCCGACAGCGGCGGGCACACCGACAACCGCCCCGCTATTACGCTGCTGCCGGCGCTGCTGACCCTGCGCGGGCGGTTGCAGGCACAGTTCAAGTTCCCGCAGACGGTGCGGGTGGGACTGGCCGGCGGTATTGCTACCCCGGCGAGCGTCGCCGGCGCGTTCGCGATGGGGGCGGATTACGTCGTCACCGGCTCCATCAACCAGGCGTGTCGCGAGTCGGGCAGTTCGGATCTCGTGCGGGCGATGCTCACCCAAGCGGACCCCGCCGACGTGACCATGGCCCCCGCCGCCGACATGTTCGAGATGGGCGTGAAGGTGCAGGTGCTCAAGCGGGGCACGATGTTCGCCATGCGTGCCCAGAAGTTGTTCGACCTGTACCGCGGGTTCGCCGGGTGGGAAGCGATTCCGGCCGCCGAGCGCGTCCAGATTGAGAAGACGTTCTTCCGCCGCACGTTCGCCGAAGTGTGGGCCGACACGAAAGACTTCTTCACCCGCCGCGACCCGACCCAACTCGCCCGCGCCGACACCGACCCACGGCACCAGATGGCCCTCTGTTTCCGCTGGTATCTGGGCTTGAGCAGCCGGTGGGCGAACGCCGGCGAGGCCGACCGCCAGCTCGACTACCAGGTGTGGTGCGGCCCGGCGATGGGGTCGTTCAACGAGTGGGCGAAGGGGGGCGTGCTCGAAATGCCGGCCGCCCGCACGGTGAGTACCGTTGCGAAGAACCTGTTGTTCGGGGCGTGCGTGCATTTGCGGCGGCAATCACTGCGACAGCAGGGCGTGGAGTTGCCCGACGACTGGTTCCCCCTGCGTGCGAAGAACGAGAGCGAGCTGGATGAACTGCTTTAGGCGAGCGGGGGGCGTCAGCCCCCTGGTGCATCACACCACCGGCCCGCTCACGCGGGCGCTCGCCCAATCCGTTGTTGAGGCACCGTGTTGAACACCGCGTTTTCCCCGCTGGCGATTGTGGGCATCGGCTGCCTGTTCCCGAAGGCGGGCGGGCTGGGCGCGTTCTGGGCGAACGTGAAGCACGGCGTGGACGCCATCACCGACGTGCCGAACACTCACTGGAACCCGGACGACTACTTTGACGCCGACCCGAAGCGGCCGGACATGACCTACGCCCGCCGCGGCGGGTTTCTGGACGTGGTGGACTTCAATCCGCTCGAGTTCGGCATTCCGCCGAAGGACCTTGAGGCGACCGACACGTCACAGTTGCTCGGGCTGGTCGCGGCGAAGCAAGCGCTGGTTGACGCCAAGATCGACACCTCTGCGAAAGGCATCGACCGCAGCCGCATCTCGGTCATCCTCGGCGTGACGGGGACACTCGAACTGGTCATCCCGCTCGGCGCCCGGCTGGGGCACCCGCACTGGAAGCGGGCATTGAAGGATGCCGGCGTGCCCGCGGAGCAAGCCGCCGACGTGATCGAGCGGATCGGCGAGAGCTACGTCCCGTGGCAGGAGAACAGCTTCCCCGGTTTGCTCGGCAACGTGGTGGCCGGGCGGATTGCCAACAAGCTCGACCTGCACGGCACGAACTGTGTGGTGGATGCCGCGTGTGCCAGTTCACTGAGTGCCGTTCACCTGGCGGCGATGGAGCTTCAGACGGGCAAGGCGGATGTCGTCGTCACCGGCGGGGTGGACACGTTCAACGACATCTTCATGTACATGTGCTTCAGCAAGACGCCGGCACTGTCGCCGACGGGCAACTCGAAGCCGTTCGACGCCACCGGCGACGGCACCATTCTGGGCGAAGGGCTGGGGATGGTGGTGCTGAAGCGTCTGGCCGACGCCGAGCGCGACGGCGACACCGTGTACGCAGTCATCAAGGGCCTCGGCACCAGCAGCGATGGTAAAGGTAACGCCATTTACGCCCCGAGCGCCGACGGCCAGCGACGGTGTCTGACCGATGCGTACACGCGGGCCGGGATCGACCCGAAGACGGTGGAACTGGTGGAAGCGCACGGCACCGGCACGAAGGTCGGCGATGCGGTCGAGGCGACCGGGTTGAAGGCGGTGTTCGGCACGTCGGCGAACCCGCGAACCGCCGTCGGGTCGGTGAAGTCGATGATCGGGCACACAAAGGCGGCGGCGGGGGCGGCGTCGCTCATCAAGGCGGCGCTGTCGCTTTACAACAAGGTGCTGCCGCCGACGTTGAAGGTGACTGCACCCGTCGAACCGCTGCAAGCCGTCGATTCACCGTTCTACGTGAACCTGCAAATGCGGCCGTGGCTGCCGCGTGCGACACACCCGCGGCGGGCGGGTGTCTCGGCGTTCGGGTTCGGCGGGTCGAACTTCCACGCGGTGCTGGAGGAGCACACCCCGGCGAAAGCGGATGCCGACTGGGATGGGCGGGTGGAAATCTTCGCGGTGAGTGGCCGAAGCGTACCGCAGTTGGCCGCCGCGTTACCGCAGGGCGACGGCGGGTGGGCCGACTTCGCCCGTGCCGCCGAGGCCAGCCGCTCCACCTTCACACCGACCGCCCCGTGCCGGCTGATACTGGTCGCTCACCGCGACAGCACCGACCTGCCGAAGGTGCTCGCCGCGGTGAAGGCGAAACTGGTCGCCGAGCCGAACGCCGAGAAATGGAGCCTGCCCGAAGGGGCGTACTTCGGCCGCGGCACCGCCGGCAAGTTGGCCGTGCTGTTCCCCGGTCAGGGGTCGCAGCGGGTGGGCATGCTCCGCGATCTGGCCTGCACATTCCCGGAGTTGTTGAACACGCTGACGGATGCGAACGAGTCCCGCCTCGCCGACGTGATCTATCCGCCGACGAGCTTCAAGCCGGACGCGAAGAAGCAGCAGGACGAGGCACTGCGGGCCACCGACAAGGCTCAGCCGGCGCTCGGGGCGGTGAGCTACGGCGCGTTCAAGCTGCTCCGCGATCGCTTCGAGCTGAACGCCGATGCGTTCGCCGGGCACAGCTATGGCGAACTGCCGGCACTCGCCGCGGCGGGTCGGCTGAGTGAAGCCGAGTTGCACCGCTTCAGCCGGCTGCGGGGCGAACTGATGGCGGCGCGGCGGGGAGGGGATGCGGGCACCATGCTCGCCGTCCTCGGCCCGCTGGAGAAGGTCGAACAGGCCATCCGCGAGTCACGGCTGGACGTGGTGATTGCGAACAAGAACTCGCCCACGCAGACGGTGCTGTCCGGGTCGACCGCCGCGATTGATGCCGTCGAGCCGGTGTTGCGCGCCGCCGGGTTGAAGGGCGTCCGCCTGCCGGTCGCCGCGGCGTTTCACAGTCCGCTCGTGGCCGCCGCCGCCGCCCCATTCCGCGAGGCGCTGAACGCCGTGCCGTTCCCGGCGGTTACGAAGCCGGTGTTCGCCAACAGCACCGCCGGCGAGTACCCCGCCGACTCGACCGCCGCCCGTGAACTGCTGGGCAACCAACTGGCGAGGCCGGTCGAGTTCGTCGAACAGATTCGGGCGATGGCGAAAGCCGGCGTGCGGACGTTCGTGGAGGTCGGCCCAGGCCGCGTGCTGGCGAAGTTGATCGACGCCACCCTCGCCGACGCCAGCACCACCGTTGTTAGCCTGGATGCGTCCGAAGGGAACAAACCGGGCACGCTGGATTTGGCGTACCTGCTGGGCAAGCTGGCCGCCGCCGGCCATCCGGTTTCGCTCGCCGCATGGGAGAAGGGCAGCCGCTGCCGTCCGCCCGCGACCACGAATAACCCGGGGATGACCGTGCCAATTAGCGGCGCGAACTATGTTTCCCCCAGGGCCAAGAAGCCGCCCCGCCCGGCCACGACCGGCACCCCCACGATCACCCCCGCCGCCGGTACACGCCGCATGAACGACCACCCGAATTTGTCCGCCGCCTTGCAACTGACGCAGCAGACGCTCGCCGCCCTGCAACAACTCCAGGAGCAGACGGCCGCTCTGCACAAGCAGTTCCTCGACCAGCAGGAGCAGGCCCAGCGGACACTCTTCGCCCTGGTGAACCAGCAACAGGGGCTGTTGAACCCGTCGGCGGTTCCGGCCGTGGTTCCCACCTTGCCGCCGGCTGTCGCAGCCCAGGTGCTGCCTCCGCCGCAACCCAAGCCGGTCGTCGAGGCGCCCGCCGCGGTGATCGTCCGGCCGACCGTTCCGCCGCCGCCCATTCGCCCCGTGGTACCGCCCCCACCCCCACCGCCGGTGGTTGTGGTTCAACCGGTGTTGGCCGCTGCACCGGCTCCCGCGCTGAACGGCATCGCCGACGTCCTCCTCGGCGTGGTGGCGGAGAAGACGGGGTACCCGGCGACCATGCTCAACCTGGACATGGCCCTGGACGCCGACCTGGGCGTGGACTCCATCAAGCGGGTGGAGATCCTGTCCGCCTTGCAGGAGAAACTGCCGGGCGCGCCGACCGTC
>JANNDF010000448.1:0-7104 GCA_031387445.1 Planctomycetia bacterium | reverse complement strand
CCGTTCGTGTGGGGCGGCAAGCGGGCCGCCCGGCGGAAGAGGCAGCGAGAACGCCGGCACGCCGTGGGCGGGTCGGGAGCATGCACCCGGCGACCGATCCGACGGCGGTATGGCCATGAGCGAGGCAAGTGACCCACTAGGTTGGTGACGTCGAAACGATCCGGCCCTTGGCGTGCCAACAATCGGTAGTTCTCCAACCGAGTCAGCATGCCCGTCTTGTTTTCGGGCAGTGCCTCCTTCAGCAGCCGAAAGAAGGCCGAGTAGTCGAGCCGGTCAAGCACCCCATCTGCGGTCAACCCGGTGGCCGCAACCCCCTCCTCGAAACTCGTCGCGGAGAAGATCGCCCATAAGCTGCGTTCCTTGCCTTCATGCTCTCGTAACCGCTGTTTGTGACTCCCAACGCGGATAAACTCCGAGTCTTTGAACCGAACCGGGGCCGAACTGGCAGCGGGTATGTCGAACAGCACCACCCCTTTGCCTTCGATGGTCAATTCATGGATCCGAAAGTCGACCCGCGGGGTCAGTCCTCGCGCCAGCCATGGTTCCAGGTCTTCGTTCCCAGACCCTTTCGCTTTCCGTGGCTTAAAAGTGGTGCCGACCACCCGGTGCGTGCCGTTCTCGACACCCCAGACGATGTAACCGTTCGGTTTCTCGGCGAGTGCCGCGGCATTGGAAAGGGCCGAAATGTACTCTCCGATCTCTTCCGGGTTGGCAAAACTCTGCTTGAACTCTACCCACTCTGTTTCGGCCGGGAGTGAGCGGAGTTCATCGAGTTTGGCGAGCAATTCGGTGTCAGACATACCATTCAGTCTACACCACCGGGCGCTTGGTGTGCCAGTCGGTGGCGGCCTCGTACATGCGGGCGATGCGGAACATGCGGTCTTCGTCGAAGGCGGGAGAGAGCAGTTGCAACCCCACCGGCAAGTTCGCTTTGGTGAACCCGCACGGGATGCTCATGCCGGCGATCCCCGCCAGGTTGCACGAGATCGTGTAGATGTCGCTCAGGTACATCGCCAGCGGGTTGTCGGTCTTCTCGCCGAACTTGAACGCCGGGGTGGGCGAGGTCGGGCCGAGGATCACGTCGCACTGCTCGAACGCCGCGTCGAACTCGTTCTTGATGAGCCGACGCACCTTCAGCGCCTTGTGGTAATACTGGTCGGCGTACCCGCTGCTCAGCGCGTAGGTGCCGAGCATGATGCGGCGTTGCACCTCCTTGCCGAACGCCTCCCCGCGGCTCTTGCTGTACGTGGCGATCAGGTCCGCCTTCTGCTTGGTGCGGTGGCCGTAGTGCATGCCGTCGAACCGGGCCAGGTTGCTGCTGCACTCGGCCGTCGCCACGATGTAGTACACCGCGATCGCCAGCTTCGCCCCGTTCGGCAACGAGATCGGCACCCGCTTCGCCCCGAGCGCCTCGTACTGCTTCAGGCTGGCTTCGACGATCGCCCCCACCTCGGGGTCCAAGCCTTCGTCGAAAAACTCCTTCGGGATGCCGATGCGCAGGCCGTTCACCGGCGTGTTCAGCGATTGCGTGTACGCCGGCACGGGGGCATCGACACAGGTGGCGTCCCGCTTGTCGTGCCCGGAGATCACTTCCATCATGAGGGCGGCGTCGGTCACGTCGTGCGTGAACGGGCCGACCTGGTCGAGCGAAGATGCGAACGCGATCAGCCCGTACCGGCTGACACGCCCGTAAGTTGGCTTCACCCCCACGATGCCGCACAGCGCCGCCGGCTGACGGATGCTGCCCCCGGTGTCGGTGCCGAGCGACACGGGCGCCTCGCACGCCGCCACGCTCGCCGCACTGCCCCCGCTGCTGCCGCCCGGAATGCGGGTGGTGTCCCACGGGTTGGTCGTCTGCTGGTACGCGCTGTTCTCGGTGCTGCTCCCCATCGCGAACTCGTCCATGTTCGTCTTGCCGAGGATGACCGCGTCTTCGGCCTTCAACCGCTCGACCACGTGGGCGTCGTAGGGCGGGATGAAGTTCTCCAGCACCTTGCTGCTACAGGTGGTGCGCATCCCCTTGGTGCAGAGCACGTCCTTCACCGCCACCGGCACGCCGGCTAGCTTGCCGAGCTTCGCCCCACTTTTCCGCTTCGCGTCGATGGCCTCCGCCTGCTTCCGCACGTCGGCCTCGTTCACCAGCAGGAACGCCTTCACCTTCGGCTCGCGCTGCCTGATGCTGGCGAGGAAGGCGTCGGCGATCTGGGCGGCGGTGGTGCCCCCCGACGCTTGCAGGGCGAGCAACTCGGTGGCGGTCTTCTCAATGAGCGACATGAGGGGATCCGAATAAGAGGATTCACCGCCGAGGGCACATGAGGGCACGAGAGAAAAACAGTGAGTTGCAAGGAAAAAGGTTCTGCTTCACTCTCTGTCTTCTATTTCATGAGCCCTCTTGTGCCCTCGGCGGTGAAATCTGCTTTCTTCAATGGGAGACAGGTTCGTCGGTGTCGAACACCGCCGGCACGCCGAAGAAGTCGGCCAGCCGGGTGGGGGCGTTCTGGAGCGCCGCATCGACCGGCAGGCTGGGCACCGGCACGTCGTCGCGGAACACGTTCTGCAACGGCAGCGGGTGTGCCATCGGTTCGACGCCGTCGGTGTTCACGCTGGCCAACTGATCGACGTATCCGAGGATGGCGTTCAGTTGGTCGGCCATCTTCGCCAGGTCTGCGTCGGACAGTTCCAGCCGGGCGAGGGCGGCCACCTGCTTCACTTGCTCGACGGTCAGCGACATGGCGGGAAGTCCTCGGCCGAAGAGGTTCACGAGGTCAGGATACGAAACGGACCCCAGGCCTCACGGCCTGGGCTGGGGGAGGCGGCCTTTCAGGCCGCGTCCGCCCCAAAAGGGGCGGTTCCCAAAGCCCAGGCCATGAGGCCTGGGGAGAGGAGATTCACTGACGCCTGGTCAGGCGGTGACGCTGCTGAACGGCTTCCGCTTGACCGGCTTGGTGATGTTGCCGGAGCGGATGCACTGGGCGCACACCCAGCGGCGGAGGGTCTCGCCGGTCGGCCCGGCGATGCGGATGCGTTGCAGGTTCGGCTTGTACACCCGCTTGGTGATGCCGGTGATCTTCTTGCCCACCCCGCCGAGGTACTTGGCCTTACCGCGGTAGGTCTTCTGGTTGCCCCGCTGCGGGACTTTCTGGCAAACCGTGCAGTGCATGCCCATCGGACGAAATCCTGAGCGGTACGGCGTCTTCCCCCGACCGTGCGAAGGCGGGGACCGGAAACAGAACAATCACTATAGCCCCACCCCGCGGGCTGACAAGCGTTTCGGACGCCCCATCCGACCGATTCCGCCCCGCCCGCCTTCGTACACTTCCCCCCATGCGGGATGCTGCCCTCCTGATCTTCGCCCTGCTGCTCCTCGGCGGGGTGATTCTGCTGCTCATGGCCGCCCGGTACCGCCACTCGCCGGCGGTGCTGTGGCGCGCCCGTGTGGCCCTCCGTCGTTCCGAACTCCGCGCCCGCCGGCAGGAACTGCTGGTCACACCGATCTCATCGCCCGTCACCCAACTCGCCGACGAACTGTTCGCCCGCCACCTCCGCACCGTGCCCGTGGCCGCCCTCCTGACGCAACCCGGCATCGGCCCGGCCACCGTGGAGAAGTTGCAAGCGGCCGGCTGGCAGGCGATCCCCGACGTGCGACTGAACCAACTCGACGCTCTTCCGGGGTTGGGGTCGGCGAAAGCCGCCGAGGTGCGAGTGGCGGTGCGGAAGGTGACGGCCGACGCCCGTGACCGGTTCGACGCCGGCGCCTGCCCGGAGGGGGTGGAGTTCCGCCGACGAGCGGCCGAACTGTCGGCAACGGATCAAGCGGCGACGGACGAACGGGGGCGGGTGGCGGCGGCCCTCGACGCGGCGATTGCGAGGATCGATGCCCTCACCCTGATTGCGAACGACGTGTCGTTCTGGAACACGCTGTTCTTCCAGAAGGTGCCTGGTCTGACGGATGCGGTGCTGCACGCGGAGTTGCCTTCCGGAGACCTCACCCCCCGGCCCCTCCTCCGAACCGGAGAGGGGGTGTACAAGGTGGAAACGGTACAACCCTCTTCGCCGCGACCCGTGGGAGCGGAGACGCCCACCGCTCCCTCGGGTCGCGGCGAAGAGAAGGTGTCGGTCCCCACTGACCCGCCCCCGTCCGTCGCCTGCCTTCGTGCCGTCTGTCGGTTCGGCATCCTCGTGGCGAAGGCCGACGGGCGGATGGCGAACGCGGAGCGAACCGTCATCCGCAATCACCTCGGGCAGGCGTTCGCGTCCGACACGGTGGCATTGCGGTTCATCGATGTGGAGATGGAGGAGGCGTCGAAACTCACGCTGAACGAGGCGGACGTGATCGCCGGCGTGCAGGCGCTTTCACCCGCCGACCGTCGGGAGTTGCTGGCGTTGGCGAACCGCATCTCGTCGGCCGCCGGTCAGGTGAGCGCGAAGGAGCAACAACTGCTCGCCCGGTTGCAGGCCGCCCTCGGCGAACCGGCCCCCGTCCCCCCGCCGCCCGTCATTCCCACCGACCCGCGACACAACCCCGACCTGGACGCCGCGTTCGCGGCACCGACAGAAGACCCCCCACTGCCAACCACCACCGACCTGCGGCACAACCCCGACCTCGACGCCGTGTTCGGCATGTGATCGCACAACTCATACGGGCGGAACAAGCACCTTCCGCCAGCGGCGGGGTTGCACGTCAAATGCCGTCTGGTACGTCTCTTCGAGCGGCACCATGACGTGCCGGTCGCGGCCGATGAACAGCGGCATGTCGGGCAGGGGAGAGCCGACCGCCACCGGCTCCACATACGCCCGCGGTGTGGCACCGGCTTCGTAGGCGACGAGTGTGAGCGGCGTCTCGGCGGGCAGCGTAAACGGGTCGGGCGAGAACTCCCGCCAGATGAGCGGGTGGACGCCGTCCGGGTCGCGGCGACCGGGCGGGAACGGGTCGAGGATGAGCAGGTGAACGCGGTGGGCGAGGAAGTCGTGGGCTTTGCGGATGAACGACTCCAGCGGGTAGTCGGCCGACTTGTTCCCCGGCGACACGATCTCCAGCACGGCGACGATGCGATCCCCGCTCACGTGCCGGACGGCGATGTGGTTCTTCCTCCGCCGGTACAGCTCGGCCTCGGACATGAACCGCGTCTTCGGGCGGGCTTGCACGGCCGTTCCGCCCCTGTCCGTTCCTTCGTCCGGCTCGTCGGAGTGTAGAGCCAGCACGTCCGGGGTGAACCCGCCGGCCGACTGCTCCGGCAGGGCGTACAGGTCGTCCGGCAGCGCCCCGGCGTTCAGCCGGTCGTTGATGGAGTTGATCCACCGCGAGTGGAAGGCGTGGTAGATCCCGTCCGGAACGAGCGTCCAGTCGTGCATCGGCATGGCGGTCCCTCCGGGCTGGATTGTATCACACCACGGTTGCGGAACGGCAGGCCACTCACGCGCCGCGTATACCTTCAACCATGCCCCCAGCCAAACCCGCCCGCCCCGACGCCACGCTCGCCGCCCTGTACAAGGCGGTGCTGGCCGACCCCGACGACGATCTGCCGCGGCTGGTGTACGCCGACCGTCTCGACGAACTCGGCGAGACCGCCCGCGCCGAGTTCATCCGGTTGCAAATCCACGCGGCCAACACAAAACCCTGGGACGAAGGCCATTCGGATGCGTTGGTGAAAAGCAAGGTGCTACTCGACCGGCACGAGGAGGCGTGGGGGATCAAGGACCTCACCCGTGATCTCATGCGGTCGAAGGGCGTGACGCCAGGAGTGTTCAACCCGTTCGTGCGGGGCTTCCCGGAGGTGACGTGGGCGATCATCGAGACCTTCTCTTCCGCCCACCGCAAGGCGCTCAAGAAGTACCCCATCCGCGAACTGGTGCTGGTCGGCGGGGAGCGACGGGGCGGGTTGGTTGAAATCATCAACGAGATACAACCGCGAACGGTGGAGTTCCTCGTCAGCGGGTGGCACGTCTACTTGGAACTGTCGGACGGGCAGCCGCTGCCCTCGGTCCGTTGCATGAAGTTCGACGAATGCCCAAGGACCGACCACCTTCGAAGCATCGCGGGCCGTGGCACCTACGCCTTCCCGAACGTGGAGGAGTTGCACGTCGCCGGAATGGCAGACGAAAGCCGGTTGAGCCAAGCGCTCGCATTGATCCGCGAACTGCGGTGGCCGAAACTGCGAGCCTTGTACATTCACGGCGAGTTCACCGCGCGGGTGCAGGCGGCGCTGGGTGAAGCCGGCTGGGTCGGGCAACTCGACACGCTCGCCATCCGGCACTCCCCGAGCGGTGACGTGGACCTGGCCGACCAACCGGCGGGCGAACTCACCCCGCTCTTGAGTTCCAAGAAGTTGACGAACCTGCGGTCGCTCTCACTCGACTCGTTCCCCTGGCCGCCGGACGTGGAGCGGGCGTTCGCCCAATCGACCCTCGGCCCACTCGACCACTTTGAGATCGCCGGCTGGTGCGACCCGCCTGTGAGCGACTACCGCGCGCTGCTCGCTTCGCCCGCACTCGCCGGGGTGAAGTCGCTTGCCCTGCCCGGCCCGGACACATCGCCGGCGGTCGTCGAGCAACTCGGGCGGAACGGCGAACTCCGACAGTTGAAGTGGCACACCTGGGAAGTCACCCCCGTCGCGTGGGCGAAGCTGGCGGGGTCCGCGGCGACGCAGTCGTTGCGGCGGCTGCACCTGGAGCGTGTGGAACTGACCGACGACGTGGTGCGGGTGCTACTCGCCGGCCGACCGTGGCCGCACCTGGCCGAGTTGGTGTGCCAGTACGGCACGGGTGACGGGCGGGCGGTGGCCAAGTTGATCGACCACGCGCACTTCGCCCGCCTGACGCACTTGCGAATCGACGGCGGCACGCGGGCGGCGGAGTTGTGGAAGGCACTGGCGAAGTCGAAGACGGTCGGCCGGTTCCACAAGCTACGTCTCGGGTTCGCCGTCACCGACGCCCAGTTGAACGCCGTCCTCGACAACCCGGAGGTGTGCAAGATCGGCCAGTTGGTGTTGCCGACACGGGTGAAAGTGGGGCGGACTACTCAGCGGCGTTACGAGAAGGTGTTCGGCGTGCGGATCACGCGGGACTGGTGACGCGACATCCTGGGGCATCGGAGGCCCGACCGTG
>JANNDF010000446.1:0-3484 GCA_031387445.1 Planctomycetia bacterium | reverse complement strand
CACGGTCGGGCCTCCGATTTCACCAGCCCAGTTCCCAGACCGACCGCGTCACACCGCGCCGAGGGCGAGCGAGCAGTTGTGCCCGCCGAACCCGAAACTGTTGCTCAGCACCTTGGTCACCCGCACCTCGCGGGCCACGTTCGGGATGTAGTCCAGGTCGCACCCGGCGGCCACGTCCTGGTTGGTCAGGTTGATCGTCGGGTGCAGGACGCCGTGCTTCAAGCTCAGTGCACAGGCGATCGCCTCGACGCCCCCGCTCGCGCCGAGCAGGTGGCCGATCATGCTCTTGGTGCTGGAGATCATCAACTTCTTCGCGTGCTCGCCGAACGCCCTCTTCACCGCCTTCGTCTCGGCCAAGTCGCCGAGCGGGGTGCTGGTGCCGTGGGCGTTCAGGTACTGCACGTCGGTCGGGTCCCACCCGGCCTCTTTCATGGCAGCGGTCATGGCGGCGGCCGCCCCCACCCCGTCCTCGTGCGGGGCGGTGATGTGGAAGGCGTCGGCGGTGTTCCCGCAGCCGAGGATCTCGCAGTAGATGTTCGCCCCGCGGCGCTTGGCGTGCTCGTACTCTTCGAGCACCAGAACGCCGGCCCCTTCGGCCAGGACGAACCCGTCGCGGCCCTTGTCGAACGGGCGGCTGGCCCCGGTCGGATCGGCGTTGTTTTCCGACAGGGCCTTCATGTTGGTGAACCCGGCCATGGCGATGCGGGCGACACCCGCTTCACTCCCGCCGGAGATCATCACGTCGGCGAACCCGTAGGCGATCTGTCGCATGGCGTCGCCGAGCGCGTGGGCGGCGCTGCTGCACGCGGTGGTGACGGTGGTGTTCGGCCCGCGGAAGCCGTACTTGATGGAGATGTTGCCGGAGGCGGCGTTGGCGATCATCTTGGGGATGACGAACGCGCTCACCCGGTTCGGCCCTTTGGCGTTCAGCGTCTCGACGCCGTCCTCGAACTCGTCGATCCCGCCGATGCCGGTGCCCAGGATGACACCGGCGCGGTACGGGTCGAGTTTGCCCGCGTCCAGCCCGCTCTCGGCCATCGCCTCACGGGCGGCCACCATGGCGTACTGGGTGAAGCGGTCGAGCCGCCGCAGCTCGCGGGGTTCGACGATGCCGGTGGGGTCGAACCCCTTCACCTCGCCGGCGAACTTCACCTTGAAGTCAGACGCATCGAACAGGGTGATGGGGCCGATGCCGCTGGTGCCGGCGAGCAGCCCGCGCCAGTAGCCCGGCACCGACACCGCCAGTGGGTTCACGGTGCCCAGGCCGGTGACGACGACGCGACGGCGGGAAGACATGGGAGGAGTCCAACGGTAGTTGCGCGCTCCGGAATGCGGACTCCGGAACAGCCGAGGTTACGCTTTGGCGGCCGCGTCGCCGCTGCCCTTCTCCTTCTGCTTGACTTCGATGTAATCGATCGCCTCACCGACGGTCTTAATCTTCTCGGCGTCGGTGTCTGGAATTTGGATGTCGAACTCCTCTTCCAGCTCCATGACCAGCTCGACGATGTCGAGCGAGTCGGCCCCGATGTCTTCCTGGAAACTGGTGCTGCGGGTGACCGTTTCCTTGTTCACGGCCAGGTGTTCGCACACGATTTCGATGACGCGTTGCTCGACTGACACGCTCGATCCTCCGGGGCGGCTGACTGACAGGCCGATCTCAACCGTATCGGGAAGGACGGTCGCCGGCGAGCGACCGGGTTCACGCGGCGGAAACGGCGAATCACTACACTACGCCGGCGGGTCGGGTTCGGAAAGGGGAACATGCGCCGTCCGGGAGGCCTTCACCCACACGTCGCTGTCGATCACCTCGACCGCCACCCGTCCGAACCGCTTCGCCTGTTGAATGCGCTCCATCCCGATGCCGCCGACCGGCGACGGTGCCGCCGCCCCGCCGACGAGCACCGGGGCGACGTAGGCGTGAATTTCATCGATGGCGTCCGCGTCGAGGAACGAGCCGAGTACGCCGGCCCCGCCTTCGACCAGCACGTTCGTGAACCTCCGCCGGCCGAGGTCATGGAGGACTTGGTCGGTCCCCCTCTCCCCTGGAGGTGAGGGGTGAGGGGTGAGGGGGACAATCTCCACCCCGCGCTCCGCCCACCCGGTCAACTTCCCCTCGTTCCCGGCTTGCGTGTACACGATCACCGGCACTTCGCCGGCGGTGTCGAGCAGTTGGCACGTCGCGGGCAGATCCCCGCTCGCGCTCAGCACCACGCGGGTGGCCACCCGCGGCCCCGGCGGGCGGGCGGTCAGCAGCGGGTCATCGGCGATCACCGTCCCGCGGCCGACGAGGATGGCGTCCACCCGCCCCCGCAACTCGTGGACCCGCCGGCGGCTGGCCTCGTTGCTGATCCATTTGGAA
Source organism: Planctomycetia bacterium (assembly GCA_031387445.1). GTDB lineage: Bacteria > Planctomycetota > Planctomycetia > Gemmatales > Gemmataceae > JALHQU01. The sequence continues at coordinate 1,125 of JANNDF010000446.1, read as the reverse complement.
TCCCCCGTGCGGGTGGCGATCTTGCCGTCGAGCGTCATCGCCCACTTGGCAATCACCCAAGGCGTGCCGGTGGCCAGGAGCTTCAAGTACGGGGCATTCAACTCGCGGGCTTCGACTTCACACACGCCCACGTCCACCGCAATCCCCGCGGCTCGCAACAGTCCGACGCCCCCGCCGGCCACTTTCGGGAACGGGTCGGTCAATGCCGCCACCACCCGCCGCACGCCGCTCCGCAGTACGGCGTCGGTACACGGTGGTGTCTTCCCGTGGTGGCAGCACGGCTCCAGCGTCACGAACAGTGTGCCGCCGCGGGCGCGGTCCCCGGCCTGGGTGAAGGCGTTCACCTCGGCGTGCGGACCGCCGAACCGCTCGTGCCACCCTTCCCCGACGACGACCCCGGCGGCATCCGTCACCACCGCCCCGACCATCGGGTTCGGTCCGACACTCCCGCGGCCCCGCTCTGCCAGCGCGAGTGCCCGCCGCAGGTGATCGTGATCGGTGGACATGGCCGCATTGTACCTGTCGTCCGTCGGAACGCCCGGCACAACCGGTGGGACCGGCGGCGGGAAGCTGTACCGGTCGGTGAGGCGGGGGAATTTGCGTCATTGGCAGTGGAGTCTGCCGCCGAGTGAAAAGGGAGAACCGGCGAGTGAGCCGGCCGATTGTGCCGGTTGTGACATCACTGACACAAACACCAAGGATGCCCCCATGTCCCGCGCCGCCATCATCCTGCCCATCCTGCTCGGCATCATTGTGGTGCTGTGGGGCTGCAGCCCATATCAAACCGCGTCGAACGCCCCGCCCGACAAGACGCTCGAGGTGCGGGTGGAGAAGTTGGAAAAGGAACTGAAAGCGGCCAAGGAGCAGAACACGCTCGCCGCCGCCGACTTGAAGGCCGAGCAGGGCAAGCGAACCGCTGCGGAGAAGGAGCGGGACGCGATGAAGGTGCAGATTAAGGCCCGTGGGGACGAACTGGCGAAGGCCCAGACCGACCTGGACGGTCTGCGGAAGGGGCTGAAGGACCTGCTCGGCAAGGCCGACGCCGCCCTCGCCCCGTTCGAGAGTGGGACCAGCGTGACGGTGAAGTGACGAAGCAGACTCCGCAGAACCGGCGGCGTGAGCCGC
>JANNDF010000429.1:0-3391 GCA_031387445.1 Planctomycetia bacterium | reverse complement strand
CCCCCCCCACCACTCCCAGGCGGCTCACTTCGGGAAGTTCAGCCGCTCCGCCTTCACCACCTTCTTGAGCGCGGCCGCGTCCTTCGCGATGTCGATGTCCGCCTTGCTCACGCTCAGGATCAGCTTGGCAGGGGCGGTGTTCTTCGCCGGCGTGCTGATCGGCGTCACTTCCAGCACCACGAACCCGGTGGCCATGTCCAGCGCCTCCTTCGCCCGCTCCGTCTGGTCGGCCAGCAGCAGAGCCTTGGCGTAATTCTTCATCGCGTCCCGCACGCCCTTCTGCAACTCGTCGGCGTACTGCTTCTTCTGCTCGGCGGTGAACGTGGCCGGGGCCGACACCTTGAACGGCTTCGCCCCGAAGCGGGCGAGGGCCTCGCCGTAGGCGTCGCACGCCTCCTTGTGCTTGCCCTGCTTCAGGTGCAGGTCGCCGAGCGACAGGGCCTTCACCTCGTCGGGGTTGAACGGCTTGCTGCCGAGCGTGTACCCGGTGGCCGGTTCCGCGGTGTGCGGCTCGGTGACCGTATTCAGCTCGTCGAACGTGATCACCACGCTGACGCCCTCCTTCTCGCCCAGGTGCCGCACGTTCTTGGCGTTCGCCGCCAGCACGCCGGCGATCAGCGTTTGCAGGTTCCCCGGCTCGCACACCGCCTTCGGCTTGTCGCCCTTCGGCTTCTCGACCGGTTTCGGCTTCTCGCCCCGCACGTCGAGTTTGGTGCGGTCCCACTCGGACATCACCAGTGTCACCTCACCCGTCGGCAGGCCCGAGGAGTGACAGGTGGTGCAAGTGGTGTTTGGCATCGACCACGATGACGGGGTGAACGCCACCGGCTCGTGGACCTGCTTGTGGCAGGTGTTGCACGCCGAGTTCAGGCCGATGCGGTCGCCGTGGAGCGTGCGGGGCACGCCGCCCGGCACGTGCAGGGTGAACACCACCCCGGCCCCCGGCAGGTACACGCCGTCGAACGGGCTGACCGCGGCGGACGACCGCGACACCTGCATGACCACCGGCGCGTTGCCGCCGCGGAAGGCATCCTGGCCGCTCGTGGTCCGCTGGACCGGTTGCTCCGTCACGCTCACACTCGCCTTGTCCGGCAAGCCGGCGGCCTTGTTCAGCAGCCGGCGGAGGATCTCGACGTCCTCGTTCCGTTGGGCGGAGCGCTCGGCGTCGAGCTTGGCGTCCACCTTCGCCACCACTTCGGGCGTCTGGGCGAAGGCCACGGCGGGCAACAGCAGGAGCAGTAGAGGATAGCGGAGCATGGCGGGTCCGTTGGGTTCAAGGGGTGGCTTTGGCTTTGCGGCTGCTGAACACGGCGTCGTACAGCGCGGAGTTCGTCTTCTCGGCGTCGGCGAACTGGCGGGCGGTGTCCGCCTCGAATGCGGTCAACTGCTTCGTCAGGCCCGCGATCTTCGCCTGCTGCTGCCTGTCGCGGTCGGACACGTCGCCCGCCAGCGTCAGCAGAAGGTCTTGTAGTTCGGCGTGCTTCGCATTCGTCGCTCGGATCGCGGCCAACTGCGTCGACTGTTCTTCCAGCAACCGTTCGACGCGGGGGTCCGGCTGTCGGGGTGATGGGACCGGGGACGGGACATCGGGCGGGGTGCCCCACCGCACGGCGAACTCGTGATCCGTCACACGGAACTCCAGCCGCGGCAGGAACGCCACCAGCAGCACCCCGGCTGCGAGTGCCGCCACGCCGACCGCCACCCGCCGCCACCTGCGGCTGACAACCGCCTGTCGCTCGGCCGCGGCGCGATAGAGCGCGGCCAGATCGACCGGCTTGGGTTCCGGCGGTGGCACCGCGTCGAGCAGTCTGCGGACATCGGGGAAGTCGTCGGGCATCGGGTCACCTCACGTGGGCCGTTCGCCCAGCTTCGACACCAGCAGCTCTTCCAGCTTCTTCATCGCCACGGCGAACCGCGACTTGAGGGTCGTCGCCGGCACGCCGAGCAAACGGGCCATCGCCTCGAAATTCAGGTCTTCGTAGTGCCGCAGGATGACGACCTCGCGGAGCGGGTCGGGCAGCTCGGCCAGCGCCGCGTTCACCACCTCGGCCTGCTGCCGCACGTCGAACGCCGGTTCCGCCTCGACCGCCGGGTGGACCGTCGGCAGCAGCGTCTGATGGTTGCGACGGGACTGTCGGCGGGCGGCGTCGCGGGCCAGGTTCAGGGCGATCTGGTACAGCCACGTCTTGAACGTGCCGCCGTGCGTGTAGTTCGCCCCCTTCAGGTACACCCGCAGGAACACCTCCTGCGTCAGGTCGCCGGCCAGTTCGGGGTTCCGCGTCAGGCGGATCAGGAATCGGCCGACCGGCCGTTCCCACGCGCGGACGATCTCCTCGAACGCGGAGCGGTCGCCGGCCGACCACCGCCGCATCCGCTCGCCGTCCGGGTCTGACAGGGCGTCGGTCATCGGTCTGCCAGTCTAACGCGGCCGGGTGGCGAACCGACGAAGCGACCTCGCGTTTGTAAGATGTCCCCCCTCTCTTTCGGAGCTTTCCCGTGACCCCGCTTCAGTCGATCGTCGCCGCCGGAACCAAATTGTGGCTCGATTCGGTGGACCCGGACGAGATCGCCCGCAACCGCGCGTTCGGTGCCACCGGCGCCACCTCCAACCCGATCATCATTTCCGACCTGCTCAAGACCGGGCGGTGGGACGCCGACGTCAAAGGCCTGGCAGCCAAGGGGCATGACGACGAGGCGATCGCGTGGGCGATGACCGACAAGCTGGTGAAGCAGGCCCAGGACGTGTTCCTGCCGGTGTCGGCGGAGACGAAGGGGAACGACGGCTGGGTGAGCTTCGAACTCGACCCGCTGCTGGAAGACCCCGAGCGGAAGTTGCCGGCGGCGGAGAAGGCGAAGAGCTATGTCGAACTGGGCAAGAAGTGGGCGGCCGGTCACACCAACCGCATGATTAAAGTCCCGGCCACCGACGGCGGGCTGCTGTGTTTGGAAGAACTCGTCGCCGCCGGAGTGTGCGTGAACGTCACGCTGATTTTCAGCGAGCGGCAGTACAACGAGGCGCGGGAGGCGTGCTGGAAGGGCATTCAACGCCTGAGTGACAAGAGCAAGGTGAAGACCGTTTACAGCATCTTCGTGAGCCGGCTGGACGTGTACACCGAGAAGGCGGTGCCCGACCTGAGTGCGGCGGCACAGGGGCAGGTGGGCATCGTGAACGCCAAGCGGATTTGGAAGCTGAACCAGGATTTCTGGAAGGGCAAGGGGCTGGCGCTGCAACAGGAGATGATCTTCGCCAGCACCGGCACCAAGAAGAAGACGGACGACCCGTGGAAGTACGTCGAGGCGTTCGCCGGCTCGGACATCGAGACCAACCCGCCGGGCACGAACACGGCGGTGCAAGACAGCGGGCGCATCTTCACGAGTCACGTCGCCGAAC
>JANNDF010000426.1:0-5393 GCA_031387445.1 Planctomycetia bacterium | reverse complement strand
TCTTGCGTCACCTCGTACTTGCCGAGGTAGAAATCCTGCTCGATCACGACCTTCGTTTCGCCCTGCTTGCCCGCCCCGCCGCCGAGCCAGCCCGTCCCCTTCGGCACCTTCACAAACTCCATGCCGAGGCTGTTCTTGAAGGTGGATGACGGATCGTACGTGCCGTAGTCGCTCTCGATCTTGCACTTCGGGAACGCCTTCTTCAACTCCTCGAACTTGGCGGCGGTGACTTTGGTCTTCCCAATATCGAGGGAGATCAGATTCTTGCAATCCATGATGTGGGCCAATCCCGCATCGCTCACCTTGGTGTCATTTACATGAATATGTTGCAACTTCGTACATTTGCCGAAATGTGCCATGCCTGTATCTGTCACTCTGGTGCCACTAAGCAAAAGCGAGGTTAAGTTCTTGCACTCCTTGAAGTTCTCCAAGCCAGAGTCGGTAATCAGTTGGCTACCACCTAGAACAAGCAAACCCAGATCTTTGCAGCCCTTGAAATTGGCCAATCCTGAGTCGCTAATCGCTGTGCTGTTCAAATAGAGTACTGTCACACTGGCAACATCCTTGAACACCTGCAATCCAGCATCGGTCACTTGCAGGTTTCCCGAAAGCACTACAGTATTCAACTGAAATCTTTGATTCGGCAATTCCGCTCTTTTCGTGTAGAATATCTCGCCGTTACCCTCAGTCTGACCTATTCGGCCCCCAATCGACAGCACCCACTCCGCTGCCTTCCGGTCGGGGTCGGTCGTCGCAGGAACCGTAGCAGCCGGGCCGACGGGAACGCGGGCCAGACGCACGCCGAGGGGGCTGGCCCGGTGCGCTGGCGGATGCCCGTTACGGTCCGTCGCCCGACAGTTCCAGGACACGAGGTCCCAGGAGCCGCCCCGGCCTACTCGATGCGAGGCCCCATCGGTCCTTTTTTCAGTGTCGTCGCACCACTCATGTAAGTTGCCATGCATGTCGTACAGGCCAAGCAGATTGGCTTCATACGAGCCCACCTTGCATGTCCGCTGCAAACCCTTCCCTTTTTCCGTAGCAAAGTTCGCCTGTGTCGGAAGCAGCGTATTTGTTGGCTTCGCAAAGTAGTAATCGAAAGCGCTGTCCAGTTTGTCCACCGGCACGCCGCGGCAGGCGTACTCCCACTCGGCCTCTTTCGGAAGGCGGTACACCCAGCCCTTGTCCTTTTCATTCTCGTTGAGTCGCTTGATGAAGAGTTGGCAATCATCCCACGACACCGAGTCCACCGGGAACCGCTTCAGGTCCGCGTCCGGGATGTCCTTCACCGCGTCCTTGCCGGCCCCTGTACGACTGAAGTGGCTCGGATTCTGCCCCGTCACGGCTTCCCACTCCTCCTGCGTCACCTCGTACTTGCCGAGGTAGAAATCGTGCTCGATCACGACTTTCGTTTCGCCTTGCTTGCCCGCCCCGCCGCCGAGCCAGCCCGTCCCTTTCGGCACCTTCACGAACTCCATGCCGTTGAAGGTCGATGACGGATCGTACGTGCCGTAGTCGCTCTCGATCTTGCAGTTCGGGAACGCCTTCTTTAATTCCTCGAACTTCGTGGCGGTGACTTTGGTCTTTTGCAATTGCATGCCCGATAAGTGCTCCCACTCTTTAGGGCTAGCCAAAAAGTCGACTGTAACCGCCGAGGAAGCAAGATGAAGAGTAGAAATTGACTTGACATTAATGGTTGCCAGAAAGTTCGTTATGCCATCCTCAGTAATTTGAGTGCTGTTCAAGTACAGCTGAGTCAGATTCTGGCAGCCTTTGAAATTGAGCAACCCCACATCTCCGGTTTGTGTTATGGATAACGCGAGAAGCGAGAAGCTTTTGCATTCACTGAAGTTGGACAGGCCCAAGTTGCTTATCTTTGTCCCTCCAAGATCGAGAGCTTGTAGATTTCGGCAGCCCTTGAAGTAACCAAGTCCCGTGTCGCTGATTTCTGTTCCAGCTAAACTTAAGCTGGTCAGTTTGAACGATTCATTCGGTAGATCGGCAGCATTTTTGATGAGAGGGTTCTTCCCGTTCACCTGCACTATACCTCCTATGGATAGGGCGTATTCCGCCGCCTTGCGGTCGGCGTCGGCGGTCTCTGCGGGAACCGCAACGGCCGGCGTCGCGGGCGGCACCACAGCAACAGTGCCGTCGTTCTTGTTCAGGAAGAACAGACCCGCAGCCATCACTGCCACCATCAGCACGATTCCGGCTGCGACCCCGGCGACCGGGAACTTCTTCCGCTTCGGTTCCGCCTTCGCAACCGGCTCAACCGTTGTGGGCTTCAGACCCAGCGCTACGGCCGACGGGGTCACCCCGGCTTGCAGATTGCTCTGGCAGAGGCCGAGCAGGTCGGCGACTTCCTGGGCCGTCTGGAAGCGGTCGGCAGGCTCCTTGGCCAGCAATTTGTCGATGATCGCGACGAACCAGTCGGGCGTTTCCGGGATGATTTCCTGAAGTGGCCGCGGGGTATCGTTGGCCACCCGCATTAGCACCGCGAGGGTCGTGGCGGCGCGGAACGGCGGGTGACCGCAGGCCAGGGCGTACAGCACGCTGCCGAGGCTGAAGAGGTCGGCCCGGTGGTCGAGTTTCGCGGCCTTCGCCTGCTCCGGGGCCATGTACAGCGGCGTGCCGGTGATGGTGCCACTTTGCGTCAGGCTGGCGTCGTCGGCGGTGCGGGCCAGGCCGAAGTCGGTGATCTTCACCTTCTGCACCACGCCCTTTTCCATCAGGATGTTGGCGGGCTTGATGTCGCGGTGAATCAGGCCCAGCGAGTGGGCGGCGGCCAACCCGGCGGCAATCTCCCGGCCAATGTGCAGGACCTCGGGCACGCCGAGTGGCCCGGCTTCGTCCATCTTGTCCTGGAGGGTGGAGCCGTCCACGAATTCCATGACGATGTACGGCAGCGGGTGTTCCTCGACACTGTACACCTGCACCACATTTTCGTGCTTGATCGCAGCCACCGCGCGAGCTTCGCGGAGGAATCGCTTCCGTGGAGGCGAAGTCGCGGCGAGTTGCCGGCTGAGTACCTTGATGGCGACCAGGCGGTGGAGCTTCTCGTCGAAGGCTTTCAACACCGTGCCGAAGCCACCCTGGCCGAGGACTTGCATCACCTCGTAGTGGCCGAGTGTGCCCAGGGAACCGGGCTTGGTTGACGGCGTGAGGTAGCTAAGGTCGAACTCCTCGCCTTCGGCTTTCTCTCCATAGGTCTGTGTGACGTCCGGATTGTCCGCCATCTGCCGGAGGGCCGGAACATTGAGGAACTCGCCGGAGCGGGCATCCGCCGCGAGCAAGGCATCCACTTGTTGACGCAGCTTTGCGTTGCCAGCGCAGGCCCGATCCAGGTACGCGGAACGCTCGGCCGGGTCGGTGATGTCGAGTGCCGCGAGGTAAATGGTGCGTTCGTTCATGGCGTCAGCTCCCTGGGGTCTTGCTCAGGCCCCGGCCGTTCATTTCACAGTAAGCAGTGCGTCGTCTGCGGTAGAACCTGGCCAAAGATTATCCGAGATTTCCGCCGGAGTCGTCGCTCGGCTCGATTTCCCGCCGCAGCCAGGCGCGAGAAAATCTCCAGAGCCTCCCCGCCGTCCGCGGGGAGACCCCGAGAGTGCGAGCCGCCTCCGGGAGCGTCAGGCCACCGAAGTAGAGCAGTTGCACCACCTCGGCCTCGCGGGGATGCACTTCAGCCAACTTGGTAAGGGCATCATCCAAGGCGAGCAGGTCTTCCGCCGGTTCGGGCAACGCCGGTGCCGTGGCTTCCAGATCCACACGGAGGAACTCGCCACCGTGTTTCCGTCGACCCTTGCGCCGGGCGTTGTCGATGAGAATGCGCCGAATGGCCACGGACGCCGCGGCGAAGAAGTGCCCCCGGTGGGTCCACGCCGTGGCGTTTGCCCCGCCGACGAGTCGCAGGTAGGCTTCGTGCACGAGGGCCGTGGGTTGCAGAGATTGCCCTGACGGCTCGTTGGCCAGATGAGCGGCCGCGAGTTTCCGCAGCTCGTCGTAAACGGCCGGCAGGAGATCTGCGGCAGCCTGATGGTCGCCGGACGCGGCGGCATCCAGGAGGCGGGTCACGTCGGACATTGAGGCGAGTGTAACCGCCATGGAACGGCCGACAACTTGAAAGTGCCGGGTACTCGATGACGGAATCCGCGGCCGTGACCTTTGTGACAGTGGCCTTCCGAGCTGCGAGTCTTCGGCCTCCTCGCCGGGTCCGAGGACCTGAACGTCCACGACACCCTCCGCACCGACCCCGTCTTCAAGCTCATCGCCGGCCGCTTAGCGACGCGGACCTCGCCAGCCAGCCGACGCTGTCCCGGTTCCCCCTCCGCGACGTGCTCCTCGCCTCGTTCGCACACCCGCCCGTCACGCGGAACGGTGATCTCGACGCGGGGACGACCCGGCCAATGGGCCGCAGCAACTGACGCTCTTTCACGGCTTCTACGAGCAGCAGTAGTACCTGCCGCTCGTCATCACGGTGAGCCGAGACCGACGCGATCGTGTCGCTCGGCCTGCGGCACGGGACGGCTTCCCCCGGTGCCCACGACGATCTGGAAGACACCGGTGACGGGGACTCGTGCGGTCTGGCCCAACTGTTGATCACCACCCGCTCCTGAATCCTCCGGGCCAGGGGGACACCGTCACACGGCACCCAGTCCGTGCCGGCAGGCCGCCGACGTGTCGTTGTGTGCCCCCTCGCCCGTCTGCCGCACCAACGCGTTGGCCTCCGCGTCGAGTCGCGTCGCCAGGTCGAGGTCACACGCCGTTGCCGCCTGCCGTCGGAGGGAGAGGGCCTTTCTGTGCCAGTCGGCTCGGAAGTGCTCACAGGTGAACACGTCCGCCCGCTGCGGCTCAACCAGTCTGTTGGCGACGGCGATGGCGTGTGCCCAGCCGAGGATCACGGGGACGCCTCGCTCGACTCGCATCGGCCGCCCGCACACCGGACAAGGCAACTGGTCGTAAACCCCGGGGTCGGCGGAAATCGAATCCCACCCCCTCGTGACGCGGGGGAATGTGTCAGTCGCGGACGCAAGCGTCATCTCCGCACCCTCCCGGGTCGACCCACATCCCGCCGGTCGACCGTCGATTGGGGAGACGCCAAACCGAGCCACGGTGTTCACGGAGGTGGTACAGAACCGGGTACAGAATTTGACAACTCGCGCAGTTCGCGCTATCGTGAACGCCTGGTCACTCCGCGTGGAGTGGCTGCGGCCGCAGGGTTTTTGCGCATCCCTCTCGCGGCTGTCGAGTAACCCGCGTTCCAGGTGTGGAACCAGATCAACTGCCGCAGCCTGACGCCCGACCAGAGCGGCTTCCGCGGGCTGTTCAAGAACCCGCTCTTCCTGGTCATCGCCTCGCTCACGGTCGTCGGACAGGTGCTGATCGTGAACGTCGGCGGG